>JAKPAQ010000139.1 GCA_029779385.1 Actinomycetes bacterium
GTCTCGACCTGCTCGACCGGGTCAAGTTCGCTGGTGCCTGCGGCGACACCAACTGACGTCTTCCGCGACTGGCGCCTGTCCCTGTCGTTCTCATACCCGTCGAGCCCTTGCAGATCTTTCTCCGTCAAGCCGTTTGGAAAGTTCTGAAGCAGTTCGCGGCCCACATCGGTGATCGACTGCTGCCCACGGCTCGGGCGGTAGATTGCCTGAGCTTTGACGAGGTACGACACGGCCCAACCAATCCGGTTTTCAAACTTGGTTTGGCCCGAGTCGAGGACGACCGCCTTCCGCTCGGCCGTGAGTTGCTCGCGTGCCGCGACCTCGTCAAAGAGTTGGCGTCGACTACGGACTTTCCCGTCGGCAAGCACTTTGAGCACCGGGATCATGAACTGGTCCCAAGTCGGAAGAGACACCGAATCCATCAATCCTCATCTCCGACGAAACCGGCTTCGGCCGGGAGTTTTACCTCTAATGTCATGCCTGCTCCAGACTGAATGAATGCGCCTTTTCGGCTAACTGCCCCCGAGTGGAGCGTGACTACCTCGACACGCCCCGAATTCTGCCAGCCGGCCCTGACAATTCGCTGGACTTCACGCGCACGGGTGAAAGAGTTGCTTGGTCAGAAGTCGCTTTTGAGCCACCTGCTCGACCAGCCGGAGACACGCTTTCAGAAGACCGTCAGGCCCGAGCACAGTCGACACGGGTTACCCGGCGTTGACGAAGGCACGCGCGGGGCGGTGAGGACAGCGCGCAACCTCACGGCCGCAGGCCGAGTGCGGCGGGGACGCCTGTGTTCGTTTCGATCCACGCACGCAACTCCGGGTCGATCCACCCGGCCAGGGCAACCAAGTCACCCCACCGAGTATCAAGGTCGAGTGACCAGATGCGGTGATGGTGGCCGATGCGATTGCGCAGATCACGCATCTTGGCAAGTCGATCCCGCACAGGAACTGGGGAACGGCTAGGAGCATGGGCGAACGCGGCGGCGAGGTCCGGCCAAAGGAACATCTGCCTCCGGGCGACGAGTTGATGCCAGAACCCGAAAGGGAGCTCCGAGATGATCTGTGCGGGATCGAGTGGCTTCCCGTTGGCCTGCACCCGGCGAATCGCAGTCGCAACGCCCTGGTAAGGGTGAGCATGGCGACCGACCCCACGTGCATCATGGCCCAGCTGTCGAGCATCGTCAAAGACCCAGTGTCGAGTCTGTCCCTGTTTGTGCTGACGTAGTGTCAGACGTGCGTCAAGAGCGTTGCGGAGGGAAACTTCCAGGTAGCCAAGGGCTTCCCAGAATGCCGCCGAGCAGCGGCTGTTCCACTGGTACAAGTGTGCTGCGGCGTCTTCGTCTCCGTTGGCCTCAGTCAGGTAGAGCCGTAGTCGTTCATCGGAGAAGTGCCGCCGCATCAGCTCCCACTCTGACGTGTTGCCAGAGTGCGAGGGGTGCGTCATCGCTGCTCCTGAGGTAATCTGGTTCGTGAACACCCCGGAACCGTCCCTGTAGCTCCTCGGAGCCGATCACACGGCCGGGGTTTCAACATTCTCCCACTCCGAAGCGCGATCGGTCGCCGCTTACACACAAGCCGTATTGCCGATCAGGCTCCGTCAAAGAGGTCCCGCAGGTGCGGCTGGTTGCCGTCACACACTTCGATCATGAAGAGGTGGACGAGCTCAGCCCGGCGGTCGAGGTAGGCGGCGAAGTCCGGCTGGACGGCAGAGCGCAGTTTCTCACCTGCGGGCTGGTCGTAGGGGCCGGCAGCAGTCCCGTCGCGCGTGTTCGCGTAAGAAGAATTTGGTGGAGCCTAGGGGACTCGAACCCCTAACCCCCTGCTTGCAAAGCAGGTGCGCTACCAATTGCGCCAAGGCCCCGTGAGGGAAATCAAACTTCGTCGCTGTGGGCGGCCCAAGCGCCGTCCTGGTGAGCCGCCTTGCGGCGATTCGCGAACCATGCTGCGCCAAGTGCCGCGGCGGCAAGGGCGATGAGTTTCTTCATCGTTTACCTCCTGTCGGTGGGCCTAGCTGGACTTGAACCAGCGACCTCTTCCTTATCAGGGAAGCGCTCTAACCGAGCTGAGCTATAGGCCCCGGGCAGCAATAGACGAGATTACCGCACTACCTCCACTTGCGGCGAATCGGGTCTATCGCAACAGGATTTACTTGCGTTCGCTGAACGTTACTTCCACGCCGCCGATCAAACCGGCCGCGAGGTTGTAAAGGTGCGCCGAGATGGTCGCCAGCGCAGTCATGAAGATGACGTTCAGGCTTGAAACCAGCAGCGTCAGGCCGACGACTCGACCAAAACCGAGCTGTTCGGTGATGTCGAACTTCGACGAATTGTCAGACAACACACCCGAAACGGTGTCGTTGAAAGCGCCCCAAATGCCCGTCATCTGCAGGACTACCCAGAACACCGACACCGCCACAACACTGACGATCATCAGTGAAACCGAGACGACGAAAGCCAACTTGGTGACGCTCCACGGCTCGACGTGACGAACCCGCAGTTTCGTTGCCCTCGCCGTTGTTGCAGCTGGGGTTGCAGCAGCTGGAGCCGCCGCAGCTTGCGCCGTAGCCGGGGCAGACGTTGGCTCAGTGGTCTTGGTGGTTGGCGCCGGTGCCGCAGGTGCGGCGGCGGGCGTCGGCGCAATCTTTCCAACCGGCGGGCGGGCTACCGGCGGAGCCTGCGGTGCCGGCGGAGTTTTTGCCATCGGGGCGGTCGTTTCCGTCGCCTTTTCCGCCGGCGGAACCGCCTTCGCCGCAGGAGCTACCGCAGGCTTTGTCGGCGCGGCAGGTGCAGCAGGTGCAGCAGCGGCCTTCTTTACCGGCGGTCCCGACTTGGTCGGGGCTGCAGTCTGAGCCGAAGGAGTGGACTGAGCCGAAGGTGCAGGCTGGGCCGGGGGCTTCACCGGCTGAGGTGCGGCAGCATCATCCTTGATCACCGGAATGACCGAGGTGCTGTCCGGCGCCTGGGCCGTCGTGCGTGCGTACTCGTCCTTGCTGAGGGGTCGACGGGCCGTAACAGTCGGGGCGGCCTTCTTCGCCGGAGCTTTCTTCGCCACCGCCTTTTTTGCCGGAGCGGCCGGCTTTGGCGTGCCCGGCTTAGCTTGGTCGTTACTCACTATCGTCCCCACTCACGTTCGACGGCTCTGCCCCAGCCTCGTCCGCTTCCTCACCATCGGCCACTTCAGTGTTGCGAGCGATGGTGACGACGCGATCGTTCCCCTTGAACTTCACGAAAATCACACCCATGTTGCCACGACCCTTAGCCGGAACCCCAGAAACGAGACTTCTGGTGATCTGACCCGACTCGGTGACACTGATGACGTCGTCGCTGTCGTGCAGGACCAAACCGCCGACCAGCGAACCGCGACCGTCGGTGATCTGCATCGCCTTGATGCCCAAGCCGCCGCGATTCTGAACTCGGTATTCGCCGATCTTGGTCTTCTTCGCGAAACCGCCGTCGGTAACCGTGAAGACGTAAAGCTGTTCGGCTTCGTCCTCTGCAGCCTTGGCCTCAGCATCGGCCGGAATCACCGACATCGACAACAGTTCGTCACCCTCGCGGAACTTCATCCCGGTGACACCACCAGTGGCGCGGCCCAGCGGGCGCATCGCCTCATCGTTGGCCTGGAAGCGAATCGACTGCGCCTTCTTGCTGATCAACAAGATGTCGTCTTCGGGCGAAACGAGCTCGGCACCAATTAGTTCATCTTCAGGACTGCGGAAGTTGATCGCGATGACGCCGGCCTGGCGCGGGCTGTTGTAGTCGCCCAACCGCGTCTTCTTCACCAGACCGTGCTTGGTCGCCAAGACCAGATACGGCGCCTGCTCGTAGTCGCGGATCGCCAACACTTGCGCGATCTGCTCGTCAGGCTGGAAAGCCAACAAGCCGGCAACGTGGCCGCCGCGAGCGTCCCGACCCGCCTCAGGCAAGTGGTAGGCCTTCGCCCGATAGACCCGCCCGGCGGTCGTGAAGAACAAAATCCAATGATGGCTCGTGGTGGAGAACAAGTGCTCGACCACGTCCTCGCCGCGCAAAGACGCACCGCGAACACCCTTGCCGCCACGGTTCTGAACCCGGTAAAGATCAGTCTT
>JAKPAQ010000148.1 GCA_029779385.1 Actinomycetes bacterium
CGACTCGTGGCTGGTGTTCACCTCGCCGCGCAATGTCCGGTTCAAAGAGATGGAGTATGCAATCCCACGTTCGGCGCTGATTCCCGCCCTCACTAGGGTTCGGAAGTTGATGGACGACCGCAACTGGCGGATTTCGTTCCCCGTCGAGGTCCGGTCGGTGCCGGGCGACACGTCTTGGTTGTCGCCGGCAACCGAACGAGAGACCGGGTCCTGGGCCTTCCACGCGTTCGATCGAACCGATCACGAATGGTTCGTTGCGGTAGAAGAGGTACTGCGCGAGTACAACGGCCGACCCCAGGGGGGGAAGATGCATACAAGAAGCCGCGATGATCTGGCACCGGCCTACCCGAAGTGGGACGACGCCATGCGGGTCCGGGACCGAGTCGACCCGAATCGCGTCTTCGCCAATGACTACACCAGAACTGTGCTGGGAGACTGACTGTGTCGGACGAGCAACCGCCAACGAGGAGCCAAAGCGTGCGCGAACTTTCGTTTATGGGCCCATCGAACGACGGGAAGCGCCTGCTACTTGTGGCCGAAGACGGCACCCAATTTGAGCTAGTGGTCGACTCTCGTTTGGTGTCCGTGGTGTCGCGAGAGCACGGCACATCAGCGCGGCCGACGAAGGCCAGCGGCAAGGGACCCACCATGCCGAGTCCGCGCGAGATCCAGGATCAGATCCGCCACGGTGCAACTGTTGAGGAAATTGCCACTGCGACCGGCGTCAGCCCAGACGACGTGGCGAAGTTCGCTCATCCGGTGATCACCGAACGTGCGTACATCGCCGATCAAGCACGCGCGACGCTCGTCAAGGTGGGCGTTGAGCTCATCACGCTGGAAGCCGCCGTTCTGCAGCGAATCCAGCCGCGAGCCGTTGATCCCCGCTTGGTGCGATGGGACGCCTGGCGCTCAGAAGGCACCACCTGGACTGTGGTCGTGGCCTACCCGGCCAACCAAGGCGAGCGACTCGCGACGTTCTCGTTCAACAACTCCGACAAGTCGATTGCAGCCAACGACGACGAAGCTCGTTGGATGATTGAGGTTGGCGATGCAACGCCCGATGCTCCCGAGCGGCCCACAACCCGACCGACGCCGATCACCCAGGCTCCGGCTACGACTGCGGAGGGCTCGCGACCGCGGCCCCACGTCGTGCCGTCAGCGCCCGTCAATACTGCCCCCGCGGAGAACATACCCCGGGAATCCGAGGCTCAACAGGCACCGCGCGCCGCGAGTGAGGAAAGCGGCCAGAACCGTTCATGGGATCGAGCGCATCCAGCGGCACGTGCCCATGAACGACGTGAAGCGAACGGTGAATCTCACGCCCCGGCTGCAACTACCACTGCGAACTCCGACACACAAACGTCACGAGTAAACCCCGACCACCCCGCCGCCACGTCGTCGCAGCAGCAGGTCGCGCCGCCGCCAACGCCAGCAGTTGCCCCAACTCCCCCGAAGGATGAACCACCCCAGTGGGAGGAACTGCTCTTCGGTTCGCCCACGCACGACGACTCGAACTGACTCGACACCCCGCCGGGCAACTCCGGACGGGTTCTTGCCTACCTAGCGCAGGCGCTCCGCTGTCGCCTTCGACAGCGCTTCGGCAAACTCCAGCATGCGAGTAACACCGTCGGCGCCATCGGCAGCCGCCGACACGCGAAGGCTTAGGTCGTCGTTCGCAGCGGACCCGGTGAATCCGTGGTCGGCCTCACAACTTGGGTCCCCGCAGGTCGCCGGTTCCAAGTCGATTCGACTGACGGCTCCCCAGCCAATAGTCAGCATCACTTCGATGGGGTCGGTCTCAGGCGAGTACGTGGCTGGGTCGGGAACCACCCGGGTCACAACAACCGAATCGACCTTCTCCAGCCGCACTGCCTCCGTCGACGCCGAAGCGGTGGAGGGCTCTTTGCTTCCATCAGGAGCACCATGTTCGTCCACGTGAGCAACGATGAGCCGCGTTGCGGTCAGCGCCAGCACTGTGATGTGACGCCGAAGCTCATCGCGATCGAAGGTGGCTTCGTGGTGGACGGCGTAAGCAATCAGATCCTCACCGGACACCGAGGTGGCCAGAGAATCCGCCACCAACGTTGGGTAGTAGCCGGTCCGTTCAATGTCGGTTCGAAGCGCGCGGGCAACCGAGGTCGTATCAACCATGCTGAGATTCTCCCACCCATTGAGATCGAACAGTCGGCGCCGTCCA
>JAKPAQ010000164.1 GCA_029779385.1 Actinomycetes bacterium
TTCGCAGCGTTCTGCTGGCGCAACCGGCTGTGCCGGCGGCCGTAACTGAAGTAGATGGCGAAACCGAGCAGCAGCCAGATTGCGAACCGCTCCCAAGTCAACAGCGACAAGTTCAACATCAGCCAAAGGCACGTCAGCACCGACCCGGCGGCGACCAAGCCGAGCGCGGGCACGCGAAACGGTCGTTCCAAGTCCGGTCGAGTCCGCCGCAAAATGACTACGCCGATCGAGACCACCAGGAACGCGAACAGGGTGCCGATGCTGACCAGATGGCTCAGTTCGCTCAACGGGACAAAACCGGCCAAGAGCGCAACGAACCCGGCGGTCAAGATCGTGATCCGGTAGGGCGTGCGATAGGTGGGGTGCACTTTGGCGAGGCTCTTGGGCAGCAAACCGTCTCGGCACATCGCGAACAGCACCCGCGACTGACCGATCAGCAGCACCAGAATCGTGCTGATCATTCCGGCCACCGCGCCAAGTGAAATGAGGTTCGCGGCCCAGTTGATGCCGTTCGCGCTGAACGCTTCGGCCAGCGGCGCGGACGTCTCCAGCCGCTTGTCGGTGTACGGCAGCATGCCGGTGATCACGAACGAAACGGCCATGTAGAGGACGGTGCAGATGATCAACGAACCCAAGATTCCGCGGGGCACGTCCCGCTGCGGGTTCTTGGTTTCCTCGGCGGTGGTCGCGACGATGTCAAAGCCGATGTAGCTGAAGAAGACCACCGAGGCTGCCGCGACGATCCCCATGACCCCAAACGCTGTCGGCGTCATGTTGAAAACCGACTGGATCAACGGTTGATCGGCCGCGCGGGCCAGTTCGGCCGGTTCAGCGGGCGGGATAAACGGAGTGAGGTTCGCGGCTTTGACGAAGAACATCCCGACGACGATCACGAACAGCACCACCGCAATCTTGACGGCCACCATCACCGAAGTCACCGAACTAGACAGTTTCGTGCCCATAATCGAAAGCACCGCCAGGGCCGCCACGATCGCCATGGCGCCGACATCGACGACGGCCTGATCGCCAGCGATGGAACTGGGGAGCTCGAGCAGTTGCTGCAGGTAGCCAGACCAGCCGCGGGCGACCACCGCCGCACCTAGCGCCAACTCCAGCAGTAAATCCCAGCCGATAATCCAGGCCACGAGTTCGCCGAGGGTCGCGTAACCGAAGGTGTAGGCGCTGCCGGCGACGGGAACGGTCGCAGCGAACTCGGCATAGCAAAGGGCGGCGAAGGCGCAGGTTATGCCGGCGACAAGGAAGCTAATCACGATCGCCGGCCCGGCGTGCTTGTGGGCCTCGGCGCCAGTGAGGACGAAAATGCCGGTGCCGATGATCACACCTACGCCGAACACGATCAGGTCTTTGGCGGTGAGGTCGCGGCGAAGTTGGTGATCTGGCTCGTCAGTCTCGGCGATCGACTGTTCAACGGACTTGGTGCCGAAGATGCCTAGGCTTGCGATTCTCCCCTTGCGGTTTTCGGTGCTCACCCAGTGACGGTATCGCTCACCGGCGCTTAGGGTCGAACCATGACTGATTCGACCCTGCGACACGTTCAACTTTCCCGAACTGGCGAGTTCGAGTATCAGGCGACCAATGATCGCGGCGGTGTCATCAGCTTCGGCGAGGGTCAAAACGCCGACTTCACTCCGGTCGAACTGCTGCTGGTTGCCCTCGGCGGCTGCAACGCGATCACGATCGAAGCGCTCACCAAACGGGCCGAGCCGGTGCGCTTTGTCGTCGACGTGACCGCCGACAAACTCGCCGAGTCCGACGGCGGCTCAAAATTGCAGAACACCCAGATCATCGTCGATCTGGCTTTT
>JAKPAQ010000169.1 GCA_029779385.1 Actinomycetes bacterium
TTCCGATTTGCTGAGTCTCTGCGATCTAGTCGACATTCGACCGGCTGGTGCATCGCGTGGCACGTGGGCGTTGAAGGCGCGAAACAGTGTTGGCGCCGCGACGCTCGAGGGTGCCGGTGGCGTACGGATCGACCTCCGCGTTGTGCCGAAAGTTGGGATCGATCGACTCCTATTCATGATGGGATACGCGGCAGACGCGAAGGGTTGGCGAAGCGACTGGATTGACTTGCAGGAAGTCGTTGACATTCCGGAGGCGGCGGCCGAGTCGCTGGTTCGACTCGTCGATCGGGCGCTTGATGCCGGTCTGTTGCAGGGTTACGTTCGGGTTGAAGAATCAGCTCTGACGATTCGCGGTCGGATTCGCGAGGTTGATCAGGTCCGCCGCCGATTTGGTCAGATGATTCCCGTGGAGATTACGTACGACGAGTTCACGACTGACATTGCCGAGAACCAGATCCTTAGGGCAGCGATTCGTCGGCTGTTGCGCATACGTTCGCTTCACCCGGCGACCCGGCGGCGCCTGTTGCGCTGCCTTCACCGATTCGTCGATGTGTCTGATCTCGTCGGCGGGACCGAGCCGCCCCGGTGGCGGCCGAGCCGCCTCAATGCCCGATACCTCCCGGCGCTGCGCTTAGCCGAGACTGTTCTTGCTGGTTCATCGTTCGATCTTGCGCGCGGGGGAGTGCGCGCGACCGGCTTCATGGTGTCTATGCCGACGGTCTTTGAAGACTTCGTGACGAAGGCGCTCGGTGCTGCAATGGTTGCTGGCTCCGGTGGCCATTCGGTACTACAGGATCATCGCTGGCGGTTGGATTTGTCGGAACAGATTCGATTGCGACCGGACCTCGTTTGGTACCCCCGTCGTGGATCGGGCGCGCCCGGGTTGGTCGTGGATGCGAAGTACAAGGCCGCGCGAATTGACGGCTTCCCGAACGCCGACGTCTATCAGATGCTGGCGTATTGCACGTCACTCGGATTGTCTGAAGGTCACCTGATCTACGCCGCGGGGAACGAGCAGGGCGGGCACTATCGGATTCCCAACGCGGGCGTTGGTGGTGCCGGTGTCGA
>JAKPAQ010000171.1 GCA_029779385.1 Actinomycetes bacterium
CGCTTCAGAGTCGGTCGTGTTCACGTCGGTCACCGAGTCGCCAACTTAGCGGCAATCTCGGCCGCCCAATAGGTCAAGATGATGTCTGCGCCGGCACGCCGAATCGACAGCAGCGACTCCAAAATCGCTTGCTCGCGATCGATCCAACCGTTAGCGGCGGCCGCCGAGATCATCGCGTACTCCCCCGAGACTTGATAGGCCGCCACCGGAATGTCGACTGCCGACCGCACATCGGCGACCACGTCGAGATAGGACATCGCCGGCTTGACCATGACGATGTCGGCGCCCTGCTCCACGTCGAGCAGCGTTTCGCGCAAGGCTTCGCGCCGGTTCGCCGGATCCTGTTGGTAAGTGCGGCGGTCCCCTTGGAGGGTCGAATCGACTGCTTCGCGGAACGGACCGTAGAACGCTGAAGCGTATTTTGCGGCGTAAGCCAAGATCACCGTGTCCACGTGACCGGCGTCGTCGAGTGCTTGGCGGGCTGCCGCTACTTGGCCGTCCATCATTCCGCTGGGCCCAACAACGTGGGCTCCGGCCACTGCCTGCGCCACCGCCATCTGCCCGTAGATCGTCAAGGTGGCGTCGTTGTCCACGCGGCCATATTCGTCGAGCACGCCGCAGTGGCCGTGGTCGGTGAACTCATCGAGGCAAAGATCGCTCATCACCAACAAGTCGTCGCCGACTTCGGCTCGCGCGTCAGCGATCGCCAAGTTGAGGATCCCGCTCGGGTCGATCCCGCCAGAGCCAACGTCGTCCTTGTGCTCAGGCACCCCGAACAGCATCACGCCGCCGATGCCTAAGCCGACAGCTTCGGCGTAGGCGGCCTTGGCCGACTCTCGCGTGTGCTGGAAAACGCCGGGCATGGAATTGACCGGCCGAGGCTCGCTGAGACCTTCCGCCACAAAAAGCGGCAGCACCAACTGCGACGGCATCAAGTGCGTCTCGCGCACCAAATTGCGAATCGCGGCGGTAGACCTCAGTCGCCTCGGCCGATCAATCATGTCAAGCCTTACGGCGTGACGACGGCTTCTTCTGCGACGGGCGCAGCACTGGCTCGCCCGCCTCGACGAACTGGAGTCGGCGCTGCTCACCGAAGTGCGCGAGCGCGGCAGCCAGTTCCTCAGCCGACGGGTTTTCAGCCATCACGTCGACCCGCAGTCCGTGCTCCTCGGCCGTCTTGGCCGTGGCCGGACCGATGCAGGCAATGATCGTGGTCGCATGCGGCTTGCCTGCGATCCCGACCAAGTTGCGCACCGTAGAACTGGAGGTGAACAAGACCGCGTCGAACTTGCCGGTCTTGATCGCCTCGCGGGTCGGCGCCGGCGGCGGCGCTGCCCGGACAGTCCGGTACGCGGTTACGTCGTCAACCTCCCAGCCAAGCTCGACCAGGCCGGCCGCGAGGGTCTCGGTGGCGATGTCCGCACGCGGCAAGAACACCCGGTTGATGGGATCGAGCAGGTCGTCGTAAGGCGGCCAAACCTCGACCAAGCCGCGACCGGACTGTTCACCCGTCGGCACGAGGTCGGGTCGGATGCCCCAAGTCTGGATCGCTTCGGCGGTCTTTTCGCCCACGGCAGCGATCTTCAGTCCCGAGAACGCACGCGCGTCCAGTCCGTACTCTTCGAACTTCTCACGAACGGCCTTGACCGCGTTGACGCTGGTGAAAGCGACCCACTCGTAACGGCCTTCAACCAAACCGCGCACCGCTTTGTCCATCTGCTGCGGGTTGCGCGGCGGCTCCACCGAGATAGTCGGTACCTCTTCGGAAACGGCACCGTAAGCGCGCAACCGAGAAGCCAACGACTCGGCCTGCTCCTTCGTGCGGGGCACGAGCACGCGCCAGCCATAGAGCGGCTTGGTTTCGAACCACGACAGCGTGTCGCGCATACCGACGATGTCACCGACGACGACAATCGCCGGCGGGGTCATCTGGGCGGCTTCGGCGGCAGCGGCGATTTCCGCCAGCGTCGACACAACCGTCTCCTGGCGAGTGGTCGTGCCCATTCGGGTCATCGCTACGGGGGTCTGCTCGGCGCGACCGGCTGCAATCAGCGACTCGGCAACTTCGCCAATGCGGGTGACTGCCGACAGCAGCACGAGTGTCTCGTGCTTGGCTGCGGCCGGCCAGTCGACGTTGGCCGTGCCAACACTGATGACCTTGAACTCGCGGTGCGCCTTGTCGGTCAAGGGCACGCCAGCGTAGGCAGGGACGGCCGAAACTGACGACACGCCAGGGACGACTTCAAAGGCGATTCCGGCCTTGGCGCAGGCTTGAGCCTCTTCTGGACCGGTCGCATAAGTGAACGGGTCGCCAACCATTAGCCGCACGACGTTCGCGCCGCCCTTGGCGTGCTTGACCACAAGCTTCCCGCGAGCGGCGTGCGTCAGTGGCACTCCATCAGCGTTACACCCCCCTTCGACAACGAGGGCGCCGTTGGTCACCAATGCTGCCTGTTCGGCAGTCTCGGTGATGACAACATCGGCTTCAGCAAGTAATTCGGTAGCCCTGACCGTCAGCAGTCGGGGATCGCCGGGACCGGCGCCGACAAAACTGACTTGCCCGAACGACAACTCCGAAGAAGGCGTCGGTGCGGGGGTGGACGTGGGCATGGCAGAGATCGTTGACACGCTCTTCCCTGTTCTCCTGTGGTCGGACATCATGAGGCGACTCCCTCAGATGCCATGATCTGATCGGCTCCATCTTCAAGCAGTTCGGCAGCCAGTCGTGCTCCAAGAGCAACGGCATCGTCCCGAGAGCCCGTAGCGGACCGACGTATTGACGGTGCGCCGGAAATATCTCCGACTACCGCACGCAGCCAGAGCTCGTCGCCGTCGTCGCCCATCACGACTTCGGCTAGAGCCCCAACTGGCGCACTGCACCCAGCCTCGAGGGTGGCGAGGAGGGTGCGCTCGGCCGTAACGGCG
>JAKPAQ010000175.1 GCA_029779385.1 Actinomycetes bacterium
AAATCTCGGACTGGTTGCGCGAACAGATCACCAGTGGCCGCTGGCCAACTCACTACCGGTTGAAGGCCGAACCGGAGTTGGCGGCCGCGTTGAGCGTGAGCCGCGGGACCCTTCGCCGAGCAATGTCGACGCTGATCGACGAGGGCCGACTGGTGCAGGTGCGCGGCAAGGGCACGTTCGTCACCTCGGCGGTCGCCGAGCCGGCGATCGCGCAACGGTTGACGAGTTTGGCCGAAGATTTCGCCACCCTCGGCACCGAACTTCACACTCGGGTGTTGTCGTGTTCGTTGACGAGAGCGCCCGGTCACGTCGCCGCGTTACTTGAGGTGCCGGCCGAGGCGAAGGTGCTGCATTTGGTGCGAGTTCGGTCGACTTCGGCCGGGCCGGTGGCATACCTGGAGAACTTCGTTCGCGCGGATTTGGCGCCGGGCATCGAGCAGGTCGACTTCGCTACCAACACCTTGTTCGACACCTTGGAGTCGACCTACGACTTGGCGGTCACCTCGGGGCGGCGCACGTTTTCGGCCAGGTCAGCCGACGCGGCGTTGGCCGGAGAGTTGGGTATCGAGC
This sequence comes from Actinomycetes bacterium, assembly GCA_029779385.1. The sequence continues at coordinate 571 of JAKPAQ010000175.1, forward strand.
CCGGTTCGGCGCTGCAGCATCTGGAACAGGTCACCTATCTGGCCGACAAGTCCCCCATCGAGTATTCAGAAGTGTGGATCCGATCCGACCGACTGCGCGTCACGTCGGTACTGACCCGAAATCAAGGAGAGCAACTGTGACCATTCCGTTTATTTTGGACACCGACACCGCCCAGGACGACTGCGTGGCGCTGATCGCGAGCCTGCTCGACCCGAACGCGGATTTGCGGGCGATCACGATGGTGGCCGGCAACGTCGGTTTCGACCACCAGGTTCGCAACGCGCTGATGACGTTGAGCGTCACCGGCAAGTTGGGGAGCGTGCCGATCTTCTTGGGTTGCCGGCGACCGATGGTGCACGAGTGGGAGTCGGCCGAGAACGTCCACGGCGACGGCTCGGGTGGTTTGACGATGGACTTTTCTGGCGACCACACCGAGGCCGAGCACGGCGTTGACGCGCTGCTGCGGTTGACCGCCGAGGCTCCGGGCGAGTTGTCGATCGTGGCGATCGGCCCGTTGACGAACGTCGCGACCGCGGTGGTCAAGGACCCCGACTTCGTCAGGAACGTCAAGACGCTCGTGATCATGGGCGGCTCGAACAACGGCCGCGGCAACATCACTGCGGCCGGCGAGTTCAACTTCTATGTCGACCCGCACGCCGCCCAAGTGGTGTTCGAGGCCGGGTTCGCCGACATCGTGGTGGTGCCGTGGGCGCCGTTGACTCTCAATGACGCGGTGTTCAGCCGCGCCCAGTTGGCCGAAATCGAAACCCTCGGCACCGACTTGTCGAAGTTCTTCTTGAACGTGTGCAGCCCGACGTTGGCTTTCGACGAGAGCGTCGGCATCCCCGGCACGACTCACCCCGACTCCCTGTCGGTGGGCGTGCTGCTGCACCCGGAGTTGGCGACCCGAACCGGCGACTATCACGTGGCGGTCGAGGCGAACTCTGCTTTGACGCGCGGCTACAGCGCAATGTCGTGGGGCGTGCACGGCCTGGCGGCGAATGCACG
>JAKPAQ010000195.1 GCA_029779385.1 Actinomycetes bacterium
ATGAGCGACGGCGCGAGTGTGTACGAATGCACCTCTGAACAAGAGGTTATTGATCTTGTTCGTGGTGGCCAAGGAGTCTTCGGTATCGCTGTCGGACGTGTCTGGCGTGAGATCGAAGGCAGCCTCGCCGAGCTACCGGGGGAGCGCACCGACGGACGTAGCGTTGTCCCCGAAGGTTACAGCGACGAACTCGCCCAGCGACGTGCACTGCGCACTGGCTGACACACACGTTGGTTGATTCTTCGGCGCTGCGCAACTGAAGCGTCCGCGCCGCGGCAGGTACCGTTTGCCTCGTGAAGTCCGCGCACATGCGGTTGGCTCGGTTTGCGAAGAGGCGTAACAGGTGACTACCGAATACCGAAACCGTCACATCGGCCATTCCGATGCTGAACGAGATCAGATGCTCGCTGAACTGGGTTACAAGTCGGTTCTCGAGTTAATGGATGACGCGCTTCCCGAAAGTGTCCGCTCACGAATTGAACTGGCGCTCCCTCCGGCGATCACCGAAGCGCAACTCGCAGACGAGCTGAATGAACTCGGTGGACGCAACGAACTCCGGACGCCCATGCAGGGGCTCGGCTACTACCGCACGATCACCCCGGCCGTGATTCGTCGCAACGTTCTGGAGAATCCTGCGTGGTACACGGCGTACACGCCCTATCAGCCCGAGATTTCCCAGGGCCGTCTTGAAGCCCTTCTGGTGTTCCAGACGATGGTTGCCGATCTCACAGGACTATCCACGGCTAACGCCTCGCTCCTCGATGAGCCGACCGCGGCCGCGGAAGCGATGTCAATGGCACGCAGGCTCAGCAAGAGCAGCAGTCCACGATTTATGGTCGACGCCGACACCCACCCCCAGACACTCGCGGTTCTGGCGACCCGAGCCGAACCAATCGGGATTGACATTGAGGTGTTCGATTCGGCGCTCGGGGCTCCGGCCGGTGAATACTTCGGTGTCCTTCTGAGCTACCCCGGGTCATCTGGCTCGCTTGACGCCGACTACGCCGACATCGCTGCCGCATCGAAGTCCAGCGGGGCGATCGTCGTCGCAACAACCGACCTGCTCGCCTTGACCCTGCTCGAGAGCCCAGGGGAGTGGGGCGCTGACATTGCAGTCGGATCGGCACAACGATTCGGGGTGCCACTGGGATTCGGCGGACCGCATGCCGGCTTCATGGCCGTGCGTGAAGGACTTGAACGCAATCTGCCGGGTCGCCTAGTCGGAGTGAGTCACGATTCGACGAATCAACCGGCCTACCGGCTGGCGCTCCAGACCCGTGAGCAGCACATCCGACGGGAACGTGCCACCAGCAACATCTGTACATCACAGGTGTTGCTGGCGGTCATGAGTGGTTTCTACGCGGCCTATCACGGTCCGGACGGATTGCGGGCGATCGCTGTTCGCGTGAATGAGACGGCACGTGAACTTGCAGCACGATTGTCAGCGCTGGGCGCCTCGGCAGTGCACGACTCCTTCTTTGACACCGTCACGTTCGAACTGCCGGGCGCGGCCGGTCAAGCAGCCAAGGCCATCGGCCAAGTGGGCATCGACGTGCGACTGGTTAGCGACGACAGGTTCAGCATTTCGATCGACGAGACCACGACCCCAGCCCTAATAGCGGCGATTGAAGCCGCAGTCGCTGATGTGGCTGCCGGATCGCCGACCTGGGACTCGACCTCGGGCACTCCCGCCTCGATCCCATCGAGG
>JAKPAQ010000207.1 GCA_029779385.1 Actinomycetes bacterium
AAATCTACGCTCATCAAGGCGCTGGTGTTCGGTGGCACCGAGAAGACCTACCAATCCTGGAACGGCCTTGAAGACCCAGACAAGCTGGCGCACGACCGCACTTATAACACCGCGGGTGAGTACGTGGACGAGTTCGGGAACACGCGGTTCTACGACAACGAGACCGACAACTATCAGCAAGACCATTACCAACTGCACTGGAACCAAAAGATCGGTTCGACCATCTCTACCAATCTCGCGGTGCATTACACCAAAGGCAAAGGTTACTACGAAAATTACGAACAGGACGCCGCGCCGGCTGATTATGGGCTGCTCGCGGTTCCCGGCATCGACGCGACCGACTTGGTGCGCCAAAAATGGCTCGACAACGACTTTTACGGCGTGACGGGATCCATCAACTTCAGGCCGCACAAATGGAACGTGATTTTGGGCGGCGGCTGGAACAAGTATGAGGGCGCACACTTCGGGAAGGTGATCTGGGCGCGCTATTTTGGGGCGGGTGAACTCGGTGACCGATACTATGACGACAATGCGGTAAAAACCGACGGCAATGTATTTGCCAAGACTACGTTTGACGTGGCTTCATGGCTGTCGTTGTACGTAGACCTGCAGTACCGCGACGTCACCTATAAAACCGATGGTGCCGATACGGGTTCGGTAGACGACCAATTCCGCTTTTTCAACCCCAAGGCCGGCCTTACCGCCAAACTAAACGCGCACCACAGCCTGTATGCGTCCTACGCGCGCGCCAACCGCGAACCCAACCGCGACGATTACGAAAGCGGAAGCCCGAAGGCGGAACAACTCGACGACTTCGAGCTCGGGTGGCGTTTCGATTCGCCCAGCGTAAAGCTCAACCTCAATGGCTATTACATGAAATACCGCAACCAGCTGGTGCTCACCGGGGCGCTCAACGATGTGGGCGCGCCGGTACGTGAGAACGTGGGCGACAGCTATCGCATGGGCGTGGAACTCGAGGCCGTGGTGCGCGTGACGCCCAGGATTTTCGTCAAACCCAACCTGACGCTGAGCCAGAACCGCAACCGCGATTTCTATTTCCA
>JAKPAQ010000221.1 GCA_029779385.1 Actinomycetes bacterium
CACTCCTCGCGTCGTCACGTCTCGATCGCAGCTACAGGAAGCCTTGGCCGGGGCGAGCCAGCCGAGCGCGGTGGTCATGACGATGGGCGGGCTGCACTCCGGCCATGGCGCGTTGATGGAACTTGGGCGAGCGTTGGTCGGGCCGCAGGGGCACCTCACCGCAACCATCTTCGTGAACCCTTTGCAGTTTGGCGCGAACGAGGACCTCGCCAAATATCCGCGTACGTTCGATGACGATCTCGCCCTGTGTGCGGCAAATTCGGTTGACCTGGTATTCGCTCCGACCCCCGACGTGATGTACCCGAACGGCGATCCCGAAGTCACCGTCGATCCAGGTGAACTTGGCGGCCAATACGAGGGAGTCGCCCGGCCCACGCATTTTTCGGGTGTTTTGACGGTCGTCATGAAGCTGCTCCAACTGACGCATCCCACGTATGCGATCTTCGGTGAGAAGGACTACCAGCAACTCACACTGATTCGGCAGATGGTTCGCGACTTGGACATCCCGGTTGAGATCGTCGCGGGCCCAACCGTTCGTGAAGCATCGGGTTTGGCAAGGTCTACGCGCAACAATTACTTGTCCGAGGCAGCCCGCGACACAGCACTGCGAATTCCGTCAGCCATCGCCGCAGGCCAATCGGTCTCCGAACGCGGAGCGGATGCCGTGGTCAACGTGGCGCGATCGATTTTGGAAGCCCCTGCGGACGTCGAAGTTGACGTGCAGTACGTCGTGGTTACCGACCCACTGATGGGCCCTGCTCCCGCGGCGGGCGAGGGACGGCTCATCATCACCGCAATTGTGGATGGCACCCGCCTGCTCGACAACGCGCAGGTCTTCATCGGGCCTCCCGAACCAGGGGCAGCCGATGCCGATGCGACGAGTGGGGTTGACACCACCGAATGACGGCGCACTTGGCCCCACGGCTCACAAGTCCGGAACCTGGCTGGACGATCGAAGCCGACGTTGTGGTGGTGGGTTCGGGGATCGCAGGTCTTGCGACTGCAATGCATGCCCGGCGTGCGGGGCATCGGGTCCTGCTCGTCACCAAAGCGAAGGTCGACGAAGGATCCACACGGTGGGCGCAGGGCGGAATCGCGGCGGCCTTGTCTGATGACGATTCGCCCGCTGAGCATCTTGCAGACACGATGATCGCTGGTGCCGGACTATGTGATCCGGATGCCGTGCGGGTGCTGGCGTACGAAGGGCCCGCCGCGGTGCGAC
>JAKPAQ010000233.1 GCA_029779385.1 Actinomycetes bacterium
GCGAACCCGCGGCGGACTTCGACGACTCTGACGCCCAGGCCGTGGGCAGACGGGATGGTGGTCGCGAACATCGAGTTCATGAACTCGAGCTGGGCGGCGTCGGCGTTGTTCGTCACGTCGCCAGACTATCCACCGCGGTTAGTCCGGCTACTGAATTGGCGGACTTGTGGCGCCCCATCGGGACTCGAACCTGGGGCCTGCGGATTCACGGACGCGGTTCGGTCACGCAACCGACCGCTGCGTCGCCGATCGTTTGAGAACACGTTTCGAGTAGCCCTCTACTCATACTCGTGAGCCGGATCTGCGTGAGTCTTACGTCAAGCCAGAGCTCCTGCAGAGAGGCGCCGACATGTCCGAGCTCCTTGATGAACTTTCCACGACGTGCCGGCTTTGTCGCCGGTTGCATATCGACTGCGATGTCTGCCCTTGCGTTCAGCGCCTTGGACATTGGGTCATCGAAGGATGCGATCACTGCAGAACCCGAGACGACACGTCAGGGGCCAACTCCGCGATGGCGGCCGGTTGAGAGGTTGGGCGCCCGGCCGAGCGCCTGAAGGATCAGGATTCTTGAGCACCCACCGCGGCAAGACATATAGGGGCCGCGGGATGGTGCACCCGCAGGTAGCGGCGGTGCGGGACGGCGTGATTTCCGAACGAATTAACGTCGATTGGTTGACACTTTGGTGCCCCCACCAGGGCTCGAACCTGGGACCTGCGGATTTGCAGGTGATCGTTCTCGGCACGCCGTAATGATTGCGGATAGTGCTGTGGTGCAACGGGTCCGAGAGGTGGTGAACACTCAGTGATTGCTGTTGATTCTCGGTGTGTCGTGGGCATTTCAGCCGAATAAGCGTCGGCGCGACGGCGATTTGTGCGAGATTTGACGCAACGAAAGTCGGCGGGCAGAAGGGTGGCCATGGCAGTCGTTAGCTGTGGGAATTGCAACCACGACGCCGGCAGCTTCAGCGAGCACGCCCCGATCCTTGGCGCTGATGGCCGGGGAGTTGGCCGCTGCGCCGGCTGCCCGACGTGTGACGAAGCCGGCAAGCGTCCGAGTTACCGAACGGGTCAAACGAAGGTTGTGCTCGATGAGAACACGCCGGGCAACCAACACCGCGGCCTCATTGAGTCTGCGGTCGAGCGGGAGCTTTCCACGACAAATGAGTGGCCCGTGCGGATTGAGTACCAAACAGGCCGGCCCGTTGGCGGCGAACACAGCACGCTTCTCGCGTGGGAAGTGTCGTACACGACGGGCCCACACGGAACACGCACCTACTGAGCCCTGATCGCATCGGGCGGCAGCCACAGTGTCGCGGTGAGTGACGATCGCCCGTTGCCACTGCGGGCGGTGAGTTCGACGACCG
>JAKPAQ010000274.1 GCA_029779385.1 Actinomycetes bacterium
GACTGTCTCATCGCCAGCGGTTGCCGGTGGATCGAGTTTCGGCCTAGCGGCGAAAGCCCGATGGATGACGCCAACAACCTCAGCGGCCCGCTCGGGCCCGACCAGATCAACGTTGAGTTCGGTGCTCATGAAATGTCCTTGAGCACTCGCTCAATCGCCTCGGTCACCTGATCTGCTTCCTCGAACATCACCAGATGCCCGCAGTCTGTCACCGGCACCAACTCGGCGCCGTCAACGTGGCGGGCAATCCAGCGACTGTGCGAGAACGGTGTCATCACGTCTTTGGTTCCGCAAACCACCGAGGTCCGGACTCGGCCAAGTACTTTGAAACTCTTCGACAAATCAAGTTTGACGAAGTTTGGATAGAAGTTAACCAATACCGAGGTAGGCGCCCGCATGATCATTTCGGTGGCCATGTCGATCTCGTCGGGCTCGGCATAAGCACCAAAGCCATAGCGCTTGATCACCGAGTAACTGTTGAACTCCCGACCCCAATCCAGTGCCGGGGTGGCGACCTTGATCAGTGGGGCGATGTATTTCATCGCCGGACTGGACTTCATCAACTTGCCCGAACTGGTGCTAACCAGCACGACCGCCTGAACCCGATCGCCGAACAGTTCTGGCGAGCTAGCGGCAAGTTGCATGATCGTCATCGCACCCATCGAGTGACCCACTAGGACGATTGGCCCTTCTGTCGCATGGTGGTCGATTACTCGATGAAGATCGTCGGCCAGACGTTCCAAGGACGAGTTCTTCATCGTCGACTTGCCAGAACGCCCGTGGGCGCGCAGATCCATGAACACCAGTTTCGCCTGGCCTCGCAACGACAGTCGCTGAAAATGCCAAGTGTCTAAGTCGCACAGCCAACCGTGGACGAACACCACCGTCGGTTCGGGGCCATCATCTATTTCGACGTGGATGGGAACATCGTCGCTGGCCGTGACGTAGTAGGAGGCGCCGTGCAGCGAGCCGAACTCCGTTTGGTCGCCGCGAGCCAACCGCCGAAGTTCGATTTGGCGGTTCTTCATTCGAGTTGCGGCCGCGCCAGCCAAACCGGCCGCAGCAAAGGCTCCCGCAGTAGCGGCTAGTCGTCCGGCACGCGAAGTCATCGTGTTCCTAGGTATGTCCGAGTCCACCTTCCAGAAAGCCGGGTGACGATCTCGTAGGCGATCGTCCCGGCCGCATCGGCCCAGTCTTGAGCGGTCGGTTCACCGTCGTCACCTGGGCCAAAAAGCGTCACCATGTCGCCCGGTTTGGCCGAATACTCGCCCAACTCGACGACAAATTGATCCATACAGATCGTGCCACGGACCGGGATCCTCGCCGAATTGAACCCGACTTCGGCGCCGGGGCTAGCGGTCCGGAAAATCCCATCGCCGTAGCCAACTGGCACCAAACCGACCGTGGTTTCGTGGTCGGCGATCCAGCGATAGCCATAGGAAACTCCCGTTCCGGCCTCGATCCGTTTGACCTGCGCCAACTTTGCTTTAGCAGTCAGCACTGGCCTAACCCCAGGTACTTGAATCGTCGGGCTAGGACTAATTCCGTAGGAGGCGATGCCCACCCGAACGAGGTCGAAGTGAGCCGACGGTCGGGTGACGGTGGCCGCCGAGTTGGCGAGGTGACGTATCCCGGGTTCGATTCCGGCGGCCTCTAGCTGGGTGATCGCTTGCCTAAAGGCGGCTTCTTGAGCCTCATTTGCCGAATTGGCGGGCTCGTCGGCGCAGGCGAAATGTGACCAGATTCCGGTGACTTCGATCCGACCCGTGCGCTGGAGTCTGGCCGCAGTTTGGACGAGATCGTCCCAGTCGTGGCCGCGGGCGCCACTTCGCGACAGGCCGGTGTCCACTTTGAGTTGGACCTTCGCCCGGCCGGCAGCAGCAATTTCTTCTAGTTGGCTCACCGCGGATGCCGTGACCTCGACGTCGGCGGCGATCAACTGCGCGAACGGCGCTCCCGGGGCGGCCAGCCAGCAAAGCAACGGGCCGCTGTCGCCGCCCGCTCGCAACTCCAATGCCTCATCACCGGTGGCGACGCCCAGCCAGTCGGCAACGTCGCGGGCCGCACGCGCCACCGGCAACATGCCGTGGCCGTAGGCGTTTGCCTTCACGACCGCCAACTGCAGTGCGGTCGGCGCCAACGATCGCAGTACCGTGAGGTTTTCGCGGTACTGGTCTAGGTCAACAATTAGTTCAGCATTAGCGGCCATCTGAACCATCATTCATCACAAAGCCGGCGAACGAGTCCGAAGCAGCAACGGCCAGTTCCGAAGCGACAAATGGACCGCCGATCTCATCGGCCGCCAACCCGTGCAGCAATGCGGCCAGCGAGCCGGCTTCAAAAGCAGTTAGGCCCGCAGCCAGCAGCGAACCGGCCAGACCGGCCAGGACATCGCCGGCACCAGCGGTGGCCAACCAAGACGTCCCCGAGATGTTTACCGCAACGCGCCCATCTGGCGCGGCGATGATGGTCCGTGCGCCCTTGAGCAGCACGGTCGCCGAGAACTTCTGGGCCGCTTCGCGGGCGAAGCGCAGCGGATCGGCGGCCACCTGCCCAGAAGTGACTGCAAGCAACCGAGCGAGTTCGCCAGCGTGTGGGGTCAACAGGGCGTCAGTTTCGAAAGGCCCCGGCAGGTGCGCCAGGGCGCTGGCGTCAACCACGATGGGCGAACCGGTTGCCAAGGCTGCCTGTAGCGGCGCGGCCGAGTCATCGCCCCCGGGCCCAACGACCCAGCAATCGGCGCGACCGGTCGCGGCGACGACTTCGGGAGCGCGATCGATAACCCGCATCGCCAACTGTTGCTCGCCGGCAAATCGGACCATGCCCGCCGGACCGGCCTGAGCGCCGGCGACGCACAGGTGAGCCGCTCCCGGATAGGCCGCCGAGCCAGCCGAAATCCCGACGATGCCACGGGTGTATTTGTGCGACTCGCTCGTGGGTACGAGCCGATCTTTGAAGTTAGCGACGTCACCGGCCTCGAGCGCCGTCAACGCTGGCTCACCGGCAAAGTCCAGACCGATATCGACCAAGCTCACCTCGCCAGCGAACGCGGCGGCAGGACCGACCAGCAGTCCGTATTTGCGGGTCGCGAAGGTCACCGTGTGGTCGGCTCGAATCGCCGGGCCGGAAAGTGTGCCGTCGTCAACGCCGATGCCAGAGGGCACGTCAACGGCGACCACAAGCGGGCGATCAGCCTCAACCCAATTCGCCCAGTCGGCGGCCTTGCCAGTTAGACCGACATGACCACCGATGCCGAACAGCGCGTCGACGACGAACCGGTGACCTGCCGGGGAGTCGACGACCTTCGCACCGGAAGCAACGGCGGCCTCGAGCCCGGCTAGGTGTACGGCGGCCGGGTCAAGCAGGCACAGGTTCACTCGCCGGCCCACCTGACACAGCGCAGCAGCAGCAAATAGCGCGTCCCCGCCGTTGTTTCCCGGCCCAACCAACACCACCACGGCTTCGCCGGCGGGGATTAGCTCCAGTAGCCGTTCAGCCAGTCCGGCGGCCGCCTGCTGCATCAGCGCGTCAAAACCGACCGCGGCACCAGCAGTTTCTTCAGCTGCGCGGATTTGCGCGACGGTGTGCGCGGTCAGCATGTCAACTCACTCGACTGTGACGGACTTGGCGAGGTTGCGCGGCTGGTCGACGTCGTGACCAAGCAGGCTGGCCAACTCGCAGGCGAACACCTGCAGCGGAACCGTCGCGACTAGCGGCTGCAGCAGCGTCGGCACCTTTGGCAACCAAATGACATGGTCGGCTACTGAGGTGACCATGTCGTCGCCTTCTTCGGCCAACACGATCGTGCGGGCACCGCGGGCTCGCACCTCCTGAATGTTGCTGATGATTTTCTCTTGCAGCTGGTCTCGCGCCTTTGGTGGGACGACGACGAACACTGGCGTGCCTTCGTCGATTACCGCGATCGGGCCGTGCTTGAGTTCACCGGCGGCAAACCCCTCGGCGTGCAGGTAGGCCAGTTCCTTGAGTTTGAGCGCGCCTTCAAGTGCTACTGGGAAGCCGACGTGGCGCCCAAGGAACATGAACGAGCCTTCGTCGATGAGTTCGCGAGCCAACTCGCGCACCTGATCGGCACTCGCCAGAACGTGGCCGACCGCGGCGGGAATCTCTTCCAACTGGTCGATGATGCGCCCGATTTCGTCGGCGTACTTCACGCCCTTGACTTGGGCGAAATACAACGCCAGCAAATAACAGGCAACAACCTGGGCCAAGAACCCCTTGGTCGAGGCGACCGCGATTTCTGGGCCGGCGTGGGTGTAGATCACCGCATCGGATTCGCGCGGGATGGTCGAGCCATTGGTGTTGCAGATCGACAGCACCCGGGCCCGCTGCTGGCGGGCGTACCGGATCGCCATCAGCGTGTCCATCGTTTCGCCGGACTGACTGATCGTCACGACCAGAGTTGAGCGGTCCAAGATCGGGTCGCGATAGCGGAACTCGCTGGCCAACTCGACCTCGCACGGGATCCGGGTCCAGTGCTCGATCGCGTACTTGGCGACCATGCCGGCGTAGTAGGAAGTGCCGCAGGCGATCACGATGATCTTTTCAACTGAACGAAGTTCGTCGTCCGACAGTCGCATCTCGTCCAACTGCAACCGGCCGTGCTCGTCGTGCCGCCCGAGCAGGGTGTCAGCGATCGCTTGGGGCTGCTCGTGGATCTCCTTGAGCATGAACCAGTCGTAGCCACCCTTTTCGGCTGCCGAGACGTCCCAGTCGACGGTGTATTCGGTGACCTGAACCGGGTGGCCATCAAAGTCGGTGACCCTAATCGACTCGGCAGTGATCTCAACGACTTGGTCTTGGCCAAGCTCGACGGCCTCGTTCGTGTACTCGATAAAAGCGGCCACATCCGAGCCGAGGAAGTTCTCACCGTGACCACGGCCAACCACTAGTGGCGAGTTGCGGCGCGCACCAATCACCTTGCCAGGCGACAACGCATCGGTGATCACCAGCGTGAAGGCCCCTTCGAGGCTTCGGCAGACTGCCCGAGTGGCCTCGGCCAAGTCCGGCCGAGTCTGTAGTTCGCGAAAAAGCAGGTGCGCCACAACTTCTGAATCGGTCTGTGATTTGAACTCGTAGCCTTCGCCTTCGAGTTCGGCGCGCAGCGTCGCGAAGTTCTCGATGATGCCGTTGTGGACCACCGCGACGCGCTCAGTGGCGTCCAAGTGCGGGTGCGCGTTCGCGTCCGTTGGACCACCGTGGGTGGCCCAACGGGTGTGGCCAATGCCGGTCGTAGACGCGGGCAACGGGTTTTGCGCCAGTTCGGCATCTAGGTTGGCGAGTTTGCCGGACTTCTTGGCCCAAGCGATTCGGTCGCCGTCGATCAGCGCCACCCCGGTTGAGTCGTATCCGCGGTACTCCAAACGACGCAATCCCCCCATAACTACCTCGAGAGCATTGCGTTGACCCACGTATCCGACGATTCCGCACATGGCATTCAGGGTACCGAGTGCATCGCCACAGATCCTGCTGGGAACAATGGTGTCTATGTCACGGGACCTGTCCCCCTATGTGGAACTGGAACGCGCCGCTTGGGCTGAGCTGGCGCGAGATGCCGTGCAGCCCATGTCCGGCGAGGAAGTAGAGCGGCTTCGCGGAGTCGGCGAAGAGTTGGATCTCGACGAGGTCCAACACGTCTATTTGCCGCTAACTCAGCTAATTAGTCTGCGGTTTCGCCTTTCTGAGGCGCTCTATCGCGCTACTGAACGCTTCCTTGGCGAACCGCAGCCTGAGCGCGTCCCGTTCATCATCGGACTTGCTGGCTCGGTGGCCGTCGGCAAATCAACAACTGCTCGCCTGCTGCGTGACCTCTTAGCTCAGCACGAGGATCATCCGCGCGTCGCGCTCGTGACTACCGACGGCTTCTTGCTACCCAACGAGGAGTTGGAACGACGCGGCATCTTGCACCGCAAAGGATTCCCGGAGTCCTACGACCGCAAGGCCCTGCTGCGGTTTGTGATGCGGGCCAAGAGCGGCGCCGAACGGATTGAGGCGCCGATCTATGACCACCTCACCTACAACGTCACCGGCGAGAAACAGGTGCTCGAGCGCCCCCACATTCTGATCGTCGAGGGCCTGAATGTGCTTGCTCCACCGCGGTCTCGCGGCGACGGCTCACCCGGGCTGGCGATCAGCGACTTCTTCGACTTCTCGGTTTACGTTGACGCGTCTAGTCGCGACATTCGCTCCTGGTACATCAGCCGGTTCCTGCGCCTGCGCGAGACCGCGTTTGCGAACCCGGCGTCCTACTTCCACCGCTACAGCACCCTGACTGACGCCGAGGCGGTTGCGCGTGCCGAGGAACTGTGGGACTCGATCAACTGGCCGAACTTGCGCGAGAACATCGCCACCACCCGCGGCCGAGCCGATCTGGTGCTGCGAAAGTCCAACGACCACACGGTTCAGTGGGTCAGGCTGCGCAAGCTCTAAAGCCTCAGTTCAGTTTCTTTGCCCACTGATCGGCGAACGCACTCAACCGGTAGCCGAGTTCGGTGTTTACGCGAATCATCGGCTCGTTGGCGGCGTCGTTCCAAGTCACGATCCGTTCGCGCCCTTCAAGCAGTTCGTCCGCGGCATGCATCGCTTCGCGTTTGAGCGCCAAGCCCAAACCGTGACCTCGGTGCTCAGGCAGCACCAGCGTGTCCCACTGATAAACCACGGTCGACTTCGCTGGGAACAACAGTTGGGTGTGCCCGGCGAGGGTTCCGTCGGGCGCCAATGCCACCACCGTTTGCGCGGTCCGACGCTGACGCCACCACTGATCGACCTCAAGGCGCAGCCGTTCGGCGTCCCAGAACTCGTTCTCTAGGCCGGTCTGTCCCGACGGGGCCTCCGTGTTTAGTAGCGCTCGAAGCGTGGCGTAGTCGTCGATTAGACCTGCTGGTGGTTCGCCTCGCCAGGACTGCAAGGTGTAGCCGTCGCGCGGTTCGGCCGGCGGCTGGCTGCTGGGCAGAAGCAGTTCTCGTTGGGCATTTAGCGTGTCGAACGCGAACCCGCGCGCTAAGGCGAACTCACGGCCCGGCCCCGTCTCCTCGTCGGCGGCCCTGACGGTTTCGCCAAGCAGCGTGTCGCGGCCGTCTTCAAGCACCCGAGCAGCCAGCCAATCCAAAATTGCCGTGCCGTAGCCGTTGCGGCGGTGCTCAGGCGGCACTGCGATCTCGATGTACCCAACGCTCGTGTTGTCGCGCTCGGGCAGATCTGCCCAACCGACAGCAACGACTTCGTCGCCGAGTCTGGCTTGAACGACATCGGTGCGCACATAGTCGTCCCCAGCAAGAATCACCTGCAGTTCGGGCGGTAGCCATGGCAGGTCGATCCGCCGATCTTTGGAGCGAAGGTAGACGTCAGCGAGCTCGCTGAATGCGCCGTGATCGGTTGGGTCTGGTGCCTGCAGGATCAACTCCATAGAGACCAGTTTGGCACTGGTGCGGTTCTGCCGGTCCAGTCAGAGCGAAAGTTCGGCGCGCACCACACCACTGAGATGCTCAGCGATTTCTTCGGCCTGTTCGGCCGACTCGGCCTCGACCATCACCCGGATAACCGGCTCGGTGCCAGATGGCCGAAGCAGCACCCGGCCCGTTTCACCTAGCTTGGCTTCGGCGGCAGCGACTTCAGCTGCCACGGCTTCGTTGTCTGCCACCGCGGCGCGATCAACCCCAGTCACGTTCAACAAGATCTGCGGGAAACGCTGCATGACCCCGGCAAGCTCGGACATCGACTTTCCGGTTTCAGCCAATTCTGAAGCCAACTGCAAGGCGGTCAGCACGCCGTCGCCGGTGGTGGCGTATCGACTCATAATCACGTGGCCGGATTGTTCACCGCCCAAGACGAAGCCGCCTTCGCGCATCTGCTCGAGCACGTAGCGGTCGCCGACTGCGGCGCGAATGACGTTGATGTCGGCGGCAGCCATCGCGCGGGAGAAGCCGACGTTGCTCATCACGGTCGCAACGACCGTGTCGGCTACGAGGGTGCGTTCACGTTTGCCCTTCAGCGCCAAGATCGCCAAGATCTGGTCACCGTCGACGACTACGCCATTCTGGTCAACCGCGAGACAGCGGTCGGCGTCGCCATCGAAGGCAAAACCAACATCGGCGCCATGCGCAACGACGGCTTTTTGCAGGTCGCCCAAATGCGTCGAACCGCAGTTTTCGTTGATGTTCAACCCGTCTGGGTCGGCATGAATGGCGATGACGTTGGCACCGGCGCGTTCGAACGCGTCCGGCCCGGCCTCGAAGGCCGCGCCGTTGGCGCAGTCGAGCACCACGGTGAGCGGTTCTAGCCGGGTCTGGATCGAGTCCAGCAGATGGCGAACGTAGGCACCCAAGCCAGCATGACTGTCGCCAATTCGGCCTACCCCAGCGCCGGTGGGACGGTCCCAAGGTTCTTCGAGGCGACTTTCGATTGCCGCCTCGATTTCGTCATCGAGTTTGATCCCGCCGCGCGCCAGGAACTTGATGCCGTTGTCGGGCATCGCGTTGTGGCTGGCCGAAATCATCACGCCCATGTCGGCTTCGAGGAAGGCGGTCAGGTAGGCCGCACCCGGGGTCGGCACTACGCCGAGTCGGTGGACGTCTACCCCTGCAGATGCCAAACCCGCGACCACCGCGGCCTCAAGGAATTCACCTGAGGCGCGGGGATCGCGGGCGACAACTGCTGTTGGTCGTTGATCGACAAAGGCGCCAGCCTCGCCGAGAACGTGAGCCGCTGCTACCGACAGATCGACTGCAATTTCTGCGGTCAGATCCCGATTCGCGAGTCCGCGAACACCATCGGTACCGAAAAGTCGGCCCATTGTGTACGGCTTCTGATCAGCGCTTGCTGTACTGCGGGGCCTTGCGGGCCTTCTTGAGGCCAGCCTTCTTACGTTCCTTGATACGCGCGTCGCGAGTCAACAGGCCGGCCTTCTTCAAGGTCGGACGGTTGGCCTCAACGTCGATCGCGTTCAGCGCACGGGCCACACCAAGACGCAAAGCGCCGGCCTGACCGGTCATACCGCCACCGGTGACGCGAGCGATCACGTCAAAGGAGTCGAGCAGACCCGTGGTGGCGAGTGCCTCTTTGGCGATCTGCTGGTGCAACTTGTTGGGGAGGTACTCCTCCAACGGCTTGCCGTTGACGGTCCAGTTGCCGGTGCCCGGAACGATCCGGACTCGGGCGACGGCCTCCTTGCGTCGGCCAGTGGCCGAACCGGGAGCGATGATCGACTTGATTTCACCTTGCGGGGTGGAACCAGCCGTCTCCGACGTGTAGGCAACGCCTTCGGCGTTTGCGGTGTATTCGACCTCTGCGGTGGTGGACTCGGCCACGATAAACCTGCTCTTCTTCGCTTTACTGGGAGATCTGCGTGATCTCGAACGGCTGGGGCTGTTGTGCTGCGTGCGGGTGATCCGGTCCGGAGTAGACCTTCAGCTTCGAGATCTGCGCGCGTCCAAGACGATTCTTCGGCAACATGCCGCGGATCGACTTCTCTACCGCCTTGCGGGCGTCCTTTTCAAGCAGGTCACCGTAGGAGATCTGCTTTAGGCCACCGGGGTAACCACTGTGGCGGTAAACGTTCTTGTCGGCACGCTTGTTACCTGAAAGCGCGACCTTTTCGGCGTTGACGATGATCACAAAGTCGCCACCGTCCATGTGCGGCGCGTAGGTCGGCTTGTGCTTGCCGCGCAGCAGATTCGCCGCGGCAACGGACAAACGACCCAGGACAATATCCTGAGCATCAATTACGTGCCACTGACGAGTGATGTCAGCAGGCTTTGGGCTGTACGTGCGCACGGCA
>JAKPAQ010000300.1 GCA_029779385.1 Actinomycetes bacterium
GCACGAGAAGAATTCGCGACTTTTTGCCCTGTTTGGCTGCTGTCGTCATGGGGCCAATTGTGCCCATTGGCTCAAGCGACTCAGCAGCGACATATTTCTAATGGAATTTTCAATCGAATTCGCTTCCCAATTTTGAATCCGGCTGTAGAGTTGTATTGCTGGTTTGATGAGCTTTGGCCGTTGAATCCGCCGTCGGTCCGCCGTTTCACCCCCCGAGAACGGCGGGCCGACCTTTTTCTTCCCCCGGTTTGTTTGAGACGACCAACCCCGACGCCGTTCTACTGTCACAATGTCGTGGTGGTCGAAGTACATGCGGCGGCCGCCGCCATCGCCGTGATTGCGATGTTCTTCGTCCCGGCACGAAAGCATCCCCCCGCGCGATCAATCGCTGTTTTCTGTTTCGGTGCAGCAGTTTGGTCCGCCGCGGCCGCAGTTGCCGAAGCAAACCCCGGCGTCAATTCAGCTTCCACCACCGCAAACACGGTCATGCTGGCCGCCGCTTCGGCCTGCGCGGCGTGCGCACTGGTCTCGGCCCGGAGGCTGGTTTCGGGACACTGGCGAGTACCGCTGCCGCTGTTGATTGTGATGGTCAGTGAGCCGATCGCAATCAGTTTGGTCCGCTCGCAGGTTCTCGCAGAGTTGACGTCAGCGCAGTTTCGCCAGACGTGGTGGTTCATCGCCCACGCCGCCTACTGCTTTGCCCTACTCGTTGCCGTAAGCCTGACCGTCAACGTCCGCCAGCGAGATCCGTCAAGACGCGTGCGCACTTTTGTCTTTGCCTCGCAGGTTCTGGTGATCTCGGTGATCGCCCTGGAGTTCTCCGGCAGCGAAATGGCAAACCTTGTCGTGGTGGTTGGTGCGGTGTTCACTGTCTGGGTTGGTCGCCACCCCGAAGACTGGGCGACTTCCTCGGCCCGAGGCGACAGCCTGCTCAACTCGATTGGGGTATTCCTTTTCGTCTTTGACCACGACGGGAAGCTTCAGGATTGGAACGGAAACGCGAACCGGCTACTCGAGTTGATTACCGGCGACCGGCCGAGTCGCGGGATGCCTGCTGAATCAATTCTTGGACGAGCTTTACCGTTTGCCGATGGTCAGCCGATCGACCTCGCGATGGAAGGGGGCAAGATCCGAACCTCGGCCCACATCCACAAGGTCGACCCATTGTCGCGGACAGAAAACCAGAGTTGGGTCGTGATGCTTCGCCCCGTGCGCTCCAGCGTCGATCGAGAATCCTTTCCAGCGATTTCTGGTGAACTCGACGGCCACGACCCGAGCACCCAAACGCTCGGCCGAAAAGCAACCATAAAACTGCTCAAAGATGCGGTCCCAGTTGGCAACGTCGCCGTCAGGATCGATATTTCACCTACTTCGGCTGAGGCCCGCGAGGACGAAGTCATGTTCGTTATTGCGCGGCGGCTGAAGTCCCTTTTCCCCGACACCCAGTGGGGGCGGCTGTCCACCTGGGTTTTCGTCGGCGTATTCGAGCCAGCTGCCGCAGTTCGCGCCAAACAGGTAATCGATTTGGAGGCCAGCGCCGCCATCGGCTTGGCTGTTACGGCCGAATCAACCGTTTGCACTCCCCGAGCCAGTGAGCCCGCCGAAGCGTTCGCGCGGCGCGTTGGACTCGGGCGGGCGATCCCCTCCAGCGCCACTCACGACTAGACGTTTAGCGCACAACTTGCTCAAAGAAAATTCTCAGCCATTTGTAACCTTTTGTAACTTGTGACGTATCTCACGCGCTAGAGTCCTGCGGAGGACGTATGTCCTGGGGGCCGAACGAGGAGAACAAATAAGAGGTGCGAACACTAAAAGTTGCACTAGTTGCCGGTGTTGGAACGCTCCTGCTAGTTAGCGGCGGAACAATGGCCAGTGCCAATTCCGATTGGTGGGTCGCTAGTTCGACCCCTTCACCCGAATCCGAAGTAAACGCCACCGGTGAGCCCCACAAGGGAACGAACGTCGCCGGCGAAGTCACCGGCTTCGTTGACGCTCACACCCACATGTTTATGGACTTGGGCATGGGCGGAAACGCGGTCTGCGGTTCGACCTACAGCGAAAAGGGCATCGCCGATGCGCTGAAGGACTGCAACAACCACGGCGTATCCATCCTCGAGAACTTGACGAACGGTGCGGCCGAGCGAGGAATCCTCGACAAGCACGACACCGAAGGCTGGCCGAACTTCAAGGATTGGCCGACCTACTCGTCGCTGACCCACCAGCAGATGTACTACAAGTGGGTTGAGCGTGCTTGGCGCGGCGGCCAGCGAATCATGGTCAACGACATGGTCTCGAACCCGGGCTTGTGCCCGATCATCGGCGTTGTCGCCGGACCGAACAAGTACAGCTGCAACGACATGGACACCGTCCGTCGCCAAATCGAAGCGACCTACAAGTTGCAAGACTTTGTCGATCGCCAGTACGGCGGAACCGGCAAGGGCTGGTACCGAGTCGTGAAGAATCCGCAGGAAGCAACGGACGTAATCAAGGCCGGCAAGCTCGCCGTGGTCTTGGGCGTCGAAGTTTCCGAACCCTTCGGCTGCAAGCAGACCCTCGGCATCGCCGGCTGCTCCAAGGCCGACATCGACCGCGGCCTTGACGAGCTCAAAGGCAAGGGCGTCAGCAGCATGTTCTTGTGCCACAAGTTCGACAACGCACTTTGCGGTGTCCGCTACGACGCCGACGTGACTGGCCTGTTGGTCAACGCGGGTCAGTTCCTCACCACCGGCACTTGGTGGAACCCGCAGACCTGCAAGGAAGGCGAGCCGGCCGACAACACCGTCATCGGTGGAGTCATGCCCAAGGAACTATCGGGCGTCCCCGGATTGCCGGCCCTGCTGCCGCTATATCCGAAGGGTCCGCACTGCAACCCGCGAGGTCTTACTGACCTGGGCGAGTACGCCTTGCGCGGCATGATCAAGCGCAACATGATCGTCGAACTTGACCACATGAGCGCCAAGGCGGCCGGCCGCGCCCTGGACATCCTCGAATCCGAGGCCTACCCAGGCGCCGTGTCCAGCCACGACTGGATGTCTGACTCCTACATGGATCGCCTGTACGCACTCGGCGGCTTCGCTGCCCAGTACGGTCATCAGGCCGATGCATTCGTCAAGCAGTGGGACGAGACCAAGGACGTGCGCGAGAAGTACAACGTCGGTTACGCCTACGGCACGGACATGAACGGTTTCGGCGGAACTGCTGGTCCGTCCAGCGCAGCCGGCAAGATCAACTACCCGTTCACCGACTCGCACGGGACGACCTTCACCAAGCAGGTAACCGGAAACCGCACGTGGGACTACAACGCCGAAGGTGTTTCCCAATACGGCATGGTTCCTGACTGGTTGGAGAGCCTGCGCACTTTGGCCGGCGATGACATCATCGATGACCTGAACGCTGGTTCGCAGTCCTACCTGAACACTTGGGCAGCGACGACCGGTTTCGTCCCTAGCGCGAACCTGGCCAGGGGTGCGAAGGCGACCGCGAGTTCGGCCGAATGGAACCCGTTCACCAGTTACAAGGCCGACCGCGCCATCGACGGTAAGACGTCTACGCGTTGGGCCAGCGACTGGAACAACAACGAGTGGCTGCAGGTCGATCTCGGTTCGGTTCGCCCGGTTGATCGGGTAACGATCGAGTGGGAGTCCGCATACGCGAAGTCCTACCGGATTCAGGTCTCCAACGACGGCGTGAGCTGGACCAACGCCGTCACCGCGACGGGTCAAAATGGTGGACTTGACGTGCTACGGCCGAAGACTTCGGCTCGGTATGTGAGGTTTGCTGGTGACACTCGTGCCACGAAGTACGGCTACTCCATCAAGGAGTTCGGTGTCTTTAGCTGACACCAGTCAAAAGTAAAGACCGCCCCAGCCTCCCGATGTTGGCTGGGGCGGTCCCCTTTTTTGGTCGGTGCTGCGTTCCGACCAAGCTGCCCACCGCCGAAGAGCCGGGGCAACACCACAAACCTACCCCCCCAAGCCCCAGAACACGGCCCCTACCCCAGGGGGTGTCGCAGTTGACCCTTCTGCTACCGCGCTTGCGTAGGCGACGATTAGCGGCTCTTCGGATTCTGGCGGGGTCTTACTCATCGGACGATGATGGAGTTTAGGGTCCGCCAGTTGGGTTTGCCGGCATAGAGCAGGACCCGGATCCGGTAGTTGGTGAAGTTGCGGAACCCGAATCCGATCCGTTTGATTCGTTTGATCAAGTTGTTGAGCGCTTCGGTTGGGCCGTTACTGATTTTCGCGTGGTGGTAGTTGCAGATTCTCTCGGACCAGTTATGTAACGTGCGGCCCAGTTTCCGGATTTCTGGGGGCATAGAGTCTCGTTGACATGCCGAGATGAGTTCATTGAGTAGCCGTTGACCAGCATCGATATCGGGTGCGCGATAAAACTCCCGCAGGCGTTCCTTGACCCGGTAAGCGATAGCAACTTCACCGCCAGGATCACCAAGCTCCAGCAGGGTTTGAAGTCTCTCTTGCCGGGCTTGATCGAGTTTTTCTTCACCGGTCAGCAGGACCCGCCGGATCCGATAAAGCGGGTCGTCACGTCGGCCGCGGTGACCAGTTTGTTGTTGCTGCACTCGCCGTCTGACTTGATCCAGAGCCCGGTTCGCTAGTTGAACACAATGGAAAGCATCAACGACTTGCCTGGCTTGAGGCAGGATCACTCGATAGACCGCCGAATATGTTGGCGACATATCTAACGCCCCATACTCGATCCGGTCTTTCCACGCTTTGGGCTGAACATCTAACCAAGCGGCAACATCAACAAATGAGCGTGTTGGCAGCACGTCAATGATCTGATGATTCGCAACGTCAGCAACAGTCGTGACGTAGTTCCGGGTCCGCTGGTGGCCATGTTTAACGAACGAGGTTTCGTCTAATCCAATCGCTGTGGTGGTATTCAACCGTTTACGATCTGCCGCAAGAAGCGCTTGCCCGTAAATCAAGACAGCATCGTTGACGGTGTGCCAGTCGCAACCAAGCTCACGGGCAACATCGCGGACCGTGCGACCGTTCCCCACCTGCATCGTCGCCCACTTGGCGCACCTTGTCGTTAAAAGACATCGAGCAGCCGCAATCCGATGATCACCGTTCGTCCACGAATTTTGTGAGCATTCAACTGCAGGACACTTGAGTCGATGTTTTCGCCAAACAAGACGCATCGGCTGACCATAAACAGGCAGATCTACGTAAGAGACAATCGGTCGTTCTTTCACCACCGCAGCCGAGCCGCACGCTGGACAGAACATCACCGGATCAGACTGCTCAACAAGTAACTCGACCCGGCGGCCATCACGGCGATATTCCAAAACCCTGACGGCTTTCAACCCGACAAGAGCCTCAACAATTTCGGTAGGATCAACACGGACGAAGGTGTGCTTGGATTTTTTCTTCACACATCAAAGACTGGCGCACCTTCGTTCCCCAAACCCCGCCAGAATCCGAAGAGCCCGATTAGCGCACGGCGGCGGGAATGGGCATTAGGAAGAACGGCGAAAAATTGCCGTTAAGGTGGAGCCGCCTGTCGGAATCGAACCGACGACCTTCTCATTACGAGTGAGATGCTCTACCGACTGAGCTAAGGCGGCAAGATTCGGCGAGGATCGCCCGCCGAACCAAGTCTGGACTATACCTGTTGGTGCCGTTGCTGTCCCAACCCGGGTTGGGACCGTATGATCAGCGCGTGGACGAAGCAACCCAGGCCGAACTCGATGACATTCGCGGCAGCATCGACAACATCGATGCGGCCCTAGTTCACTTGCTGGCCGAACGCTTCAAATGCACTAAGCGCGTCGGCCACCTAAAGGCCGTTCACGACCTACCTCCGGCCGACCCTGAACGTGAGGCCCGACAAATCGCTCGACTGCGCGCCAAAGCAATCGAAGCGGACCTAGATCCAGCGTTTGCCGAAACTTTCTTGAACTTCATCATCGGCGAGGTTATCCGGCACCATGAGGCCATCCGGGACTAGCCGGCCAGCGGCCTCACTATTCGCCGCAGACTGTCCCATCGTCAGGGGCGACCCCCGTCAAAAGGTACTTGTCGACTGCGGCCTGAATGCACTTGTTGCCTGAAAGATACGCAGTGTGGCCGTCTCCCTCGCGGGTTAGCAAAACTCCAGACTCCAGCTGTTCTGCCATTGCCTCCGACCACTTGTATGGCGTCGCCGGATCCTTGGTCGTGCCGACCACAAGAATTGGCGAAGTGCCGGCCGCTTTAACCGCCTGCTGTGGGTGAGTCGTCTTTATCGGCCAGTCGTGGCAGGCCATCACGCCCCAGCCGAGGGCGGCGCCGAACACCGGCGATGCCTTGCGGAAGGCAGGCATGGCCGCCTGAGTTTCGGCCAAGTCAGGCGCGTCGTCGGTGTCCAGGCAGTTGATGGCATAGATCGCCTGGCCCGAATTGTTGGCGAACGACCCGTCTGACTTCCGCTCGAAGTACGCATCGCTGAGGATCAACATGACGCGCCCGTCGCGCTTGGCTAACCCCTCCAGCGCAGTCGTCAGGTAGTCCCACGACTCGCGCGAATATAACGACATTGCGATCCCGTAGAACGCTCGACCTGAAGTGAGTTTGCGCCCGCTTGGCACCGTTATCGGGTGGGCGTCAAGGTCAGCCATCATCTTGGAGATATTCGCCGACGCGTCGGCCACACTATTGCCGACCGGGCAGGCATCCTCTTTCAAGCAGTTCGCCAAGTAGGACTCGAGTGCCAACTGGAACCCTTGAGCCTGGCCGAGGCCCTGACCGACCGAATCCAAGGTGACATCAACCGAACCGTCGAGGACCATCCGGCCTACCTTCTCGGGGAAAAGCTC
>JAKPAQ010000313.1 GCA_029779385.1 Actinomycetes bacterium
CGGACGAGCCACTGACGGCCGAATCCTTCG
Organism: Actinomycetes bacterium; assembly: GCA_029779385.1. The sequence continues at coordinate 31 of JAKPAQ010000313.1, forward strand.
ACCATCGCGCACAGCGCAGATCCAGCCAGGTAGGCATCGAGTTCGCGGTCGACCATCCCGTCTTTCTGAAGGCGCCGGATTCCAGCGACCGCGCGTTCGACGTAACGCTGGCGAAAGTTGGCGAGTAGCAGTCGGTACTCAACCTCCGTCGTGCCAACCTGTTCGACGACCTCGAGCAGCCGCGAGTGCGCGGTGTAGCTGTCGAGGAAATTCCGATTCGCCTCCGCAATGCGGTCCACGGGATCGGAAAGTTGCGGGCTGATCCGCCACTCTCGATCGAGCTGAACAGTCAACTCAACTACCACCGCTTTGAAGACTCCGGCCTTGTCCTCGAAGTAGGTGTAGACCGTGCCGTGAGCAACGCCCGCGGCCTCAGCAATGTCGCTGATTCTTGTTGCGGGGTAGCCCTTCTGCTCGAATACTTTTCGCGCTTCGACGAGCAGGTTCTCTCGGGTGCGTCGGCCGCGTTCAGTTAGCGGATCGCGCTCCGTGCTGCCTGCCACTTCGGTGGTCGTCGATGAGGCGCCTGCCATGGCTAGACCACGTCCTCGGACAGCGGCAGTGCGATGTCAGGAATGAGTTCGCTTGGCAGCCGAATTAGGCGGGCACGGAATTGCTCACCGAGGCCCTTTGCCTGTGGGTCAAGTCGATTTGTCTCAGCGACCCCGCGGCCCAACAACCCGTGAATCACCACGTTGATCGCGCGCAGATTCGGTAGGCGGTACATGTCAACACCGAGTGGATCGGCCTCCGGCAACAGATCACGCACGCGATCAGCCGTCAGCCATGATTCGAACCACGAGTACCGCAAGTCCGCGAGCCCGTCGCCAAGTTCTGGGACCCAGAAGCCCACGTTCGCTGCGCCGCCCTTGTCGCCAGAACGAGCACCGACCAGTGCGCCCAACGGCACAAGCGCCGCACTTGCCTCGGGGATATCGCGGTATTGCGCGGCCTCGGGTTGGGTGACGACAACCTCCGAGTGTTCCCCGTGGAATCCGCCGGGCGAGACCTCGAACGGCTCCTGGCCGTCCACATGGACCGTGACGTGAACCGCGTTGGAATCGACAGTGCTCGGCCAGTAGACCCCAAATGGTGAACCTTCAGTTGGGGGCGCCGTTGGGAACATCCCCGGGTACGTCGCGAGCGCCGATTCGACGATTGTCGAAGTGAACGCGCGGCCGACCTTCTTCGGATCAGGATCCTTCACCGTGATGCGCAGGAAGGATTGCGAATCCGAGATGGTGACCGGATTGTGGTGACCCGTGACCAGAAGTTGAACGTCGAGTTCCTTGACATCGAGGGTCGACCGCTCAGCCAATGTGGTCGGGTCTGGGTAGTACTCAAGGGCATCTTGCAGGGTGATCCCGGCGATCGTCCTCAGCGCCAAGTCCGCCTTGTCGTGAACACTTCGCCCAGTGATAACCAACGTTGCGGTGTTCCGGAATCCGCCGAGGGTATTGATGGCAA
>JAKPAQ010000353.1 GCA_029779385.1 Actinomycetes bacterium
GATCCGGTGGGTTCGCCCGTCGGTCATAAGCCACGCGCCGAGGCGCTCCGCCGGCGCAGCAGTTGAAATCCGCTCCCGAATAACTGCCTCGTGCAGGAAATTCTCGGCGACAAAATCTTGCAGACTCGCCGCCAACTGATCCTTCTTCTTAGGGATCAACGCCGTGTGCGGGATCGGCAGGCCCAGCGGATGGCGAAACAACGCCGTGACCGCAAACCAGTCGGCGATCGCGCCAACCATCGCTGCCTCAGCCGTCGCATTCACATAGCCCCATCCCCCGCCGAGCCCATGAGTCGCGGCAAAAACGATCGCGGCGACCCCGAGGAGCGACGTGGCGACGAGTCGCATTTTTCGAAGGGCCGACCGCCTAGCAAGGTCGTCACCGAGCATCGGCAAGGCCGGGGAACTGAGTTCGCTCATGAATGTCACCCTAGGCAAAGGTCACAATTTCACTAAACTCATCTTGCGCGTCGCACTCAAGCAACCAAGCCCAAAGCGGCCACGACAAAGGAGTCCCCATGCCCGACCTCAACGACCTGCTCGGTCAGATCCCGGTAAACCAGATCGCCGCACAACTCGGCGTCGAACCGGCCGTCGCCCAGCAGGGCATCGAAGCCGCACTGCCTGCACTCTTGGGAGGACTGGGCGCGAACGCCAAAGATCCTGCCGGCGCGGCCTCACTGGGCAAGGCGCTCGCATCCAAGGACGGCAGCATTCTCGACGGCGGCGTCGACGTCAACGCGATCGACACCGCCGATGGCGCAAAGATCGTGAAGAACATCTTCGGCGACAAATCTGACGACGTTGCCGCCGCGCTCGGTGGTGCGAAAGGCGATCAAGACACCGACCTCGTCAAAAAGCTTTTGCCCATCCTTGCGCCAATCGTGTTGGCGTACCTCGCTAAGAACGTCGGCGGCAAGGCCGGCCAGGGCGGTGGAATCGAAGACCTCCTCGGCGGGCTACTCGGCAGCGGCAATTCCGGTGGTGGCCTCGGCGATATCGTCGGCGGACTACTCGGCAGCTCAAGCGCTGGCGGTGGACTGGGCGACCTGCTCGGCGGGCTACTCGGCGGCGGCAAGCGCTGAACCTGAATAGAATCTGGGCATGACTTTCAACGAGGGCGCAAACCTTGACACCAGCCAAGTCGTTGGTGGTGGCAAGGCGGGAGCAGTAGTCGGCGGCGGCATCGGCGGGCTACTGCTCCTGCTCCTCGTCATGTTCCTCGGCGGGAATCCGCTCAGCGGGGGCACCGCATCGACTTACGACCTAAATCAGGTCATGCTCGGCGGCACCGATGGTTCAGATACTTCGTTCGCCCACTGCCAGACTGGCGCCGACGCCAACGAAGACGTGACTTGCCGGATCGTCGGCACCGTCAACAGCAGCCAGGACTATTGGACCGACGCTCTCCCCCAAGACGTCGGCCGCGAATATCGTGAAGCAAAAACGGTGATCTATTCGGGCGCGACGCAGTCGCCTTGTGGCACCGCCTCGAACGCAACCGGGCCCTTTTACTGCCCCGCCGATGAGCGCGTCTACATCGACGCGGCGTTCTTCGATGAACTCGAATCACAGTTCGGCGCCGACGGCGGAAACCTCGCCCAGATGTACGTCGTGGCCCACGAATACGGTCATCACGTGCAGAATGTCCTCGGCATCTTGGCGAAGGGCCAAGACGGAAAAACCGGTCCGCTAAGTGGCGGAGTTCGAGTAGAACTTATGGCCGACTGTTTCGCCGGCGTTTGGGCGAACCACGCGGCAACAACTCAAGACGATGCCGGCAACACGTTGATCGAGCCACTGACAGCGAACGACATCAAGTCGGCGATGTCGGCTGCAGCCGCGGTCGGTGACGATCACATTCAAGAAACGCTTGGCGGCGGGCGGGTAAATCAGGACACTTGGACGCACGGCTCGAGCCAGTCGCGCCAACGGTGGTTCACCACCGGCTATGAGTCCGGCAACTTAAATTCCTGCAATACCTTCGCCACGAACGACCTGTGACTTGGTGACGAGGCGCCTGCGCGCTGAGGTCTGGATAGTCCTCGGCCTCTCCTTGGGCCAGTCGGCGGTCTATGCGACCGTCAGCCTGATCCGCAAACTGAGCGAAGGCAGTCTGCAGAACTCGACCGCGACCCTCAACCAGTCTCGACATGACTTGCCGTGGCTTGACCTGACGTATCAGTTGCTGGCGATTGGTTTTGCCCTCGTCCCGGTGGCGCTGGTGCTCTACCTGCTGAGTTTGGACGAGGACTCCCCCGGCGTGCTAAAACGCCTTGGCCTCGACGCAGCCAGCCCCGGACGCGATTTGGCTTTCGGTTTCGGGCTTGCCGCCCTCATCGGTATCCCCGGGTTGGGGGTCTATTTCGGAGGCCGCGCGCTCGGACTTACCGCCGAGATCATCCCGAGCCCAGAACAGCTCTACTGGTGGTCGGTGACCGTACTCGTGCTCTCGGCGGTCCAGAACGCCGTGCTGGAGGAAGTAGTCGTCGTCGGCTACCTGATGACCCGCCTGCGTCAGTTCGGTTGGGGCACCCCACTGATCATCGTTACGTCTGCACTGTTGCGCGGCGCCTACCATCTCTACCAAGGCTTCGGGCAGGTCGTCGGCAACGTCATCATGGGCATAATTTTCGGGTGGTTCTTTTATCGGACGAAGCGCGTCATGCCGTTGATCATCGCGCACACGATCTTGGACCTGGTGGCGTTCGTTGGGTTTGCGCTCCTAGGCGAACAGTTGGGCTTGAGGTAACGAACCGATGAAACTAGCGTTCGACCCGGCCTTGCCGATTAGTGCCCGCCACGACGAAATCCGCGACGCGATCGCCGCACACCAGGTCGTGGTGATCGCCGGCGAAACTGGCTCCGGCAAGACGACGCAGTTGCCTAAGATCGCCGCCGAGTTGGGCCGCACCAAGATCGCGCACACCCAGCCTCGACGAATTGCGGCCCGATCGGTCGCCGCGAGAATTGCCCAAGAGGCCGAAGTCGAGCTGGGCGCCGAAGTGGGCTACGCGGTCAGGTTCGATGACAAGTCCGGCGCAAACACGATCATCAAACTCGTCACCGACGGGCTGCTGCTTTCCGAGTTACAGCACGACCGTCGACTTGAGCGCTACGACACGATCATCATCGACGAGGCGCACGAACGATCGCTCGCGATCGACTTCCTGCTCGGCTACTTGCGTGTCCTGCTCGACAAGCGACCCGACCTGAAAGTCATCATCACTTCGGCCACGATTGACGTTGACCGCTTCGCTGAACTGTTCACGACCGCTAACCGCAAAGTCCCCGTTATTGAGGTCAGCGGCCGCACCTACCCGGTAGAAGTGCGGTACCAACCACTGGATCGCGAAGACGACATCATCGACGGGATCACCAGCGCCATCGGTTCGCTTCCACGCGATGGCGACGTGCTGGTGTTCCTGCCCGGTGAGCGCGACATTCGAGACACCGCCGAAGTGCTTGAGGGACGCAACTTTGGTGACGTGGTTCCGCTTTACGGACGACTTGCCGCTCATGAACAAAGCAAGGTGTTCCAATCTGGGCCGCGTAGACGAATCGTGTTGGCCACGAACGTGGCCGAAACGTCCATCACCGTGCCCGGCATCCGCTTTGTGGTCGACCCCGGCTTGGCCCGGATCTCAAGGTTCAGCACGCGGTTGAAAGTCCAGCGCCTGCCGATCGAACGGATCTCCCAAGCCAGCGCCGCTCAACGCGCCGGCCGCTGTGGGCGGGTCGCAGACGGCATCTGCATCCGCCTCTACGACGAGGAAGACTTCGAGTCCAGGCCCGAATTCACTGACCCGGAAATCCTGCGGACGAACTTGGCGAGCGTCATTTTGCAGATGGCCGCGCTGGAGCTTGGCCCAATCGACGAGTTCGGTTTCCTCGACGCCCCCGACCATCGGGCAGTAGCCGACGGGTTGAACCTGCTGCGCGAACTCGATGCGCTCAAGCCGACCTCGGCCGGCCCCGATCGGCTCACCCGCCTCGGCCGCACGATGTCGCGACTGCCGCTGGACCCTAGGCACGCGCGCATGGTGTTGGCCGCCGACCGGCTCGGCGTCCTACCAGAGGTCCTCGTGATCGTGGCCGGCCTGTCCATCCAGGACGTGCGCGAACGCCCATTGGACCGTCAGCAGGCCGCCGACACTTCGCATGCTCGTTTCCGACAACCAGACTCGGACTTCCTGTCACTGCTCAAACTGTGGCAGTACTTGCAAGTGCAGCGCGACGAACTCTCCCACACGAAGTTCCGGCGAATGTGCCACGACGAGTTCTTGCACTACCTGCGGGTGCGCGAATGGTCTGACGTGAACTCTCAATTGCGCCGCACCGTTCGCGAGCTCGGTTTCAAGACCGGCAAGGTTCGCTCACAGCCCGACGCCGACAAGATCCACCAGGCGCTACTGCATGGGCTCTTGTCGCACGTCGGCGTGCGGGACGAGAACGGTCGCGAATACCTCGGCGCGCGTGGAGCCCGGTTCGCAGTCTTCCCCGGCTCAGGCCTTGCGAAGAAGCCGCCCAGGTGGCTGATGGCCGGAGAACTGGTCGAGACGTCGCGACTGTGGGCACGAGACGCGGCCAAAGTCGATCCGGCCTGGGTCGAACGCGCTGCCGGGCACCTGCTCAAGCATCAATACTCTGAACCGCGGTGGTCGGCCAAACGCGGTT
>JAKPAQ010000357.1 GCA_029779385.1 Actinomycetes bacterium
GTCGATGGTCATTGCCGCGTTGTGACTTCCCGCGCTGAAGCCGCATTGCTCGAGGACCGCGGCCGCCTTGTGCCGGATGACGGGGATACGGAACACCGATTCGCTGTACGCGGAGGACGCGTACAGACCGAGGAAGCGATGTTCACCGGTGACCGCGCCGGTTGTCAGGTCGAACTGCTTAACGCCGATGTAATCCAAGTATTCGGGTCGATGCACGGTTGACTTGGAGTTTGACTTGGTCAAGACGAGAAGCTTTCGGTCGCGCGCTCGCTCGCCCACAGCCGTGGGAAGGGGGGCTCTGCTCTTCTGTTCGTTATTCGGCCGCAGAACGCCGAGTCCGACGCTCGGCACGGGATTGAGCAGCTCGCCCCCGGCCGTGGAGGTCAGTTCGTACTGCCGGTACCCAAGGAAGGTGAAGTTGCCGTCTGCCAACCAATTCAACAGTTCCTTTGCCTCCAAAACTTCGGCCTCCGGGATGCCGGGCGCGATGCGACCATCGAGTTCTGTAGCCAGTCTGCGTACCTGTTGAAGCATCAGGGGCTCATCGGTGGCCGCCTTGCGAACATCCGTGATTACCCGCCGCAACGAATGTTCGATGGTTTTCAAGTGGTGTGGGTTGGTCTCTCGCTCGATTTCGATCTGGATCCATGCTTCGTGGCAGACGATCCGCCGATCGTCGGAGGCCTCCGTCTGCGTCGCAACGCTTTTCATCACCCCCGTCACGCCGTCTCGCAACACTGTGATCTGCGGGTGGAGAGCGACGTGCACACCCCGTTGTTGGGCGGTGAGCTCCATGATCAGAGAGTCGAACAACATCGCGACGTCGTCGGTGACGATGGTGATCAGCGTGTTGCCACCGCGTGGCGATGGCGGATCGCCTTGTGCCGGTGGCGTCGTCACCTCGACTGCATCGCCACCTAGGGGCCGTGTGGCGGCAAGCCGGACGTGGTTTGCAGCCAAACTAAACAGCTCATCCGGGGTGCGATGGGCAAGATCCGCGCTGGGAACCCGTGCGTAGTACGCCGCGACGAAGGTGGCGACGGTGGACTCTGAC
>JAKPAQ010000377.1 GCA_029779385.1 Actinomycetes bacterium
CTTCATACAAAGCTGCCGGCATCGACTTCAGTAACCGACTAGGTGATGCCAATGAGTTTGCCGCTCCGACGCATGCCAGCAATACCGCAAGCCGGAAGCCGTCACACGCGGCAAAGATGATCGATTCCCAGGTGATGTCGCCGCCAAGCCTCAGTGAGGCCATCCACTCAGGCAACGGAATCACGGGCAGCGACACCAGGACGTTGTCGCCGATAGGAGATCCCAAGATCACCTGAAAGACCAGTCGAATGACAATGACAACGAGACCGAGTTTGAGGAATACCGAAAAGGATCGCGACCACGGCGCATCTGGCTTGCGGGCTGCCACCACCACGGCGGCAACGGCAAGGATCAGCCCCAGCAGCAGTGGGTTGGTTGTGCGACTCGCTGCTGCCGCAAGCCCTAAGGCCCACAGCCACCAGGCACCAGGGTGGAGGTAACGGGGCAGCGAGTTAGGCACGTCGTTTCCTTGCCAGCAGAATGCCGCCAACCCCGAGCACGATGATGATCCCGATCCCCAGCAGTGTGGGCCAGGCGCCCGAACTGGTCTGCGGGCTTGTCGTGGTCTGAGTCGCTGCGCCAACGTCCGAAGTCGCGACGGTTGTAGAAACCTGCGTTCCGCATCCGGTCGCCGGGTATCCATCGAGCCCGCACACCATGCCCTGCGCGCTAGTCCGCTCGGCGGTGACCGCGCCAGTTGCCTGCAACGCGTTGCTTGTTGGGTCAACCACGGCGCAGTTGGCAGTTGTCGCTGGTGGTTGTTGGCCGCTGGGAGCAACAGCGGCAGTGCCGTAGTCGATGACGACGCCAACCCGCTTCTTGTTCGCGACGGGAGGCGTCGATGAACACAACTGCGCGAATGAATCCGCTGACCGAGGAGGCTGGTTGATGTCGCCGGTGGTGCCAACGCCATACCGCCACCCGACGACGGATCCGTCCGGTGGGACCTGGCTGCCCGCGCCCGTCGCGGCGACGGCCCAGGAGCCAACCGTCGGCTGATCCCAATACGACCAATAGACGTAGACACTTGCGGTTGTTGTCGGGGAGTTGGTCGGCGTCGGTTCGGCGGCATTTACTGGGACCGTTGCCGCGAGCGCAAACGGCGTAAGCGCGACCATCATCAACGCGCGATAACTCCACCGTGGCACCACAGCTACTCCTCGCGCAGCGGCCAACCGCCACACAAGACCCTCGCGCCGCCACAGACATGGCGACCAAGGGGCTGATGTCGCTGTAGACCTCGACAGACGTCAGCCAAACCCCACGCTCACGGTGCTCCGGCTCGTTGACTCTTGCGTTTGTTGAGTCAACCTACGGTTGCGGGTCAGCGCCGG
>JAKPAQ010000393.1 GCA_029779385.1 Actinomycetes bacterium
ACGAATATGGCCGCTTCTCCAACCCGGCCTTTGAAGCACTCGAGTCAGCGATTGGCGCACTCGAGGGCGGCTCGGCCCTAGCGTTTTCTTCCGGCGTAGCCGCGGCGGCTGCGGTCTTGGATCAGGCGCCGGCCGGTTCCACGATCGTTCTGCCGCGCCACGGCTACAACGGCACGACCGACTTGGTGCGCTCGGGGCCGTGGGACTTTCGGCTGATCGACCCATCCGATACTCAAGGGTCAATTGAGGCGTTCGCCGGCGCGTCCCTCGTCTGGCTGGAATCGCCTACCAACCCGGCGATGGAGGTCGGTGACCTTTCGATTTTGGTGCCAGCGGCCAAAACCGCCGGCGCGCTCGTAGTCGTCGACAACACTTTTCGGACCCCGTTGCGCGAACGTCCGCTGGAGTACGGCGCCGACGTGGTGGTCCATTCGGTATCAAAACTGCTTGCCGGTCACAGCGACCTGATCCTCGGCGCAGTGGTAACCAACGACGAGGAACTACACGAGGCTTTCGGGTTGTATCGCAGCCAGCGTGGTGCACTCCCGGGAGCTTTGGAGTGTTTCCTCGCGGTTCGTGGAATCCGAACTCTTGCGGTGCGGCTAGACAAAGCCGAAGCGAACGCGCTCGAACTTAGCAACCGGCTGGCGCAACATCCGGCAGTTGCCGAAGTTCGCTATCCGGGCTTTGGCACGATGATCGCGTTCGTGCTGCCTGATGCCGATCATGCCCAAGCCACGACCGAGGCAAGTGGGCTAATCACCTGCGCGACCAGCCTTGGCGGAGTCGAATCGACGTGGGAACGGCGGCGGCGCCACCTGCTCGAAGCCGAAACGATTCCCGCTGGACTAATCCGACTGAGCGTCGGCATCGAGGCAGTCGAAGATCTTTGGGCCGACATCGTTGAGGCCCTGTCTAGGTGAGCTAGTTGGCTTCGGGTTTCGTGGAGCGGCCGAGCAGGGCGTTGACCAATTCCGTGGGTGTCATCTTGCCGTCTACCAAGGCACGAACGTGATCGGTGATTGGCATGTCGACGTTGTGCAGGTGGGCTAGTTCGGCAACTGAGGTACAGGACTTCACTCCCTCGGCGACCTGACGAGTCTGCGCCATGATCTCGTCAACAGTTAGCCCTCGGCCTAGCTTTTCGCCGAACGTACGGTTGCGCGACAGCGGCGAGGAGCAGGTGGCGACAAGATCGCCGAGGCCGGCAAGACCCATGAACGTCATCGGATCGGCGCCCATGTTTACCCCCAGGCGGGCCGTCTCTGCAAGCCCGCGCGTGATCACCGAAGCTTTGGTGTTGTCGCCAAAGCCTAGGCCGTCACAGACGCCGACTGCCAAGCCGATGATGTTCTTGACCGTCCCGCTCAGTTCGCACCCGATCACGTCGGTGTTGGTGTACGGCCTAAAGAACTGCGTATGGCACAACTGCTGCAATCGCAGCGCCACGGATTCATCTGCACAAGACACGACGCTGGCCGCCGGTTCGCGACGGGCGATCTCCTTGGCTAAGTTCGGGCCGCTGATCACCGCGATGCGTTCTGGCCCTGCACCGGTGAGTTCGGCGATCACCTGGCTCATCCGCAGGTGAGTGCCCAATTCGACGCCCTTCATCAAACTGACCATCACCGCATTGGGGCGAATATGCGACCCCCAGTCGGTCAGATTTTGACGCAAGGTCTGCGAGGGCACCGCCAACACGACCACGTCGGCGTCTGACAGCGCCTCGGCCGGGTCGGAGGTGGCGCGCACGTTTGTGGGCAGTTCAATGCCCGGGAGGTAGTCGGTGTTCTCATGAAGTTCGTTGATGTTCTTGCAGGTTTCTTCGCGTCGACCCCACAGTGTCACCTCGTTGCCAGCGTCTGCCAACACGATTGCAAAGGCCGTTCCCCACGAGCCTGCACCCATCACTGCGGTGGTCGTCATCTCAGTTCCCCTCAAGGTTTGTTTTCGGCGTATCCAAAGTGTGCACGTCAATCGGCGGAGTTGCTGGCAGTTCACCACGAATCTGCGCCTGAAGCTCGGTGATCGCAGCCATCAAGACCGCAGTTTTTGCTAGCAACTGGTCCTCGGTCGGGTTGGCACCCAAGTCAGTCAGGTCGATCGGGTCACCCACCCAAATGTGAATTGTCTTGCGCGGAAACGGATGAAATCCCGTTTTATACGGCCAGATGATGTCTTGGGCGCCCCACTGGGCGACCGGAAATAGCGGCTTGCCGGTCTCGTGGGCGATCCGCACGGCCCCGGTTCGACCGGTCATCGGCCAACAAGCTGGGTCGCGCGTCATCGTGCCCTCGGGGTAGACGATCACCACCTGCCCTGCGTCAACGGCCGCAACCGCATCGCGCAACGAATCGCTGGCTGAGTCCGTGCCGCGATAGACGGGGATCTGGCGGGCCTTTCGCAACACCCAACCAACGATCGGAACCTCCAGCAGCGGGTCCTTGACCAAAAAGCGAGGCGGAACACCTTGATCGGTGGCCCAGAAGCCGAGCAGAAACGGGTCGAGGTAGGACAAGTGATTTGCGGCGATCACGTAGCCGCCGACTGGAGGCAGTTTCGCGATCCCGCGCCGATCTCGTTTGGTTGCCACCGTGAAGAGCGGCCGCAGGAGCGCGACAACCACCCACACCATTGGCGGAAACGGTCGAGCTTTGGACATGACTCGACCCTAGTACTTCACCGGCTAGTTGCCGGTGAAGTACTAGAGTCGTGAGACTCGTGTCAGCTAGTGACCGGTTTAAAAGCCGGCCGGGTCGCCTCGTACGCATCGATCAGTTCCGCATGACCGAGGGTGATGCCGATGTCATCGAGCCCTTCGAGCAACCGCCAGCGGGTGTAGTCGTCGATCTGGAACGGCTCGGAAATTTCACCGGCGGTAATCGTCCGAGTTTCCAAGTCAATCGAGATTTCCGCGCCCGGGTTCGCGTCGAGGTAGTCCCAAAGCGCCTCGACAACCGTCTCCTCGACCTGAGCGGCTAGCAGTCCGGCCTTGCCGGAGTTACCACGGAAGATGTCGGCGAACCGGGCGCTGATTACTACCTTGAAGCCGTAGTTCTGCAGCGCCCAGACGGCGTGCTCACGCGAAGAGCCGGTACCGAAGTCCGGGCCAGCGACCAGAACGGTCGCATTCTTGTAGGCGTCTTGGTTGAGCACGAACTCCGGATCATTTCGCCAAGCCGCGAACAGGCCATCTTCGAACCCGGTGCGGGTCACTCGCTTGAGGTAGACCGCCGGGATGATCTGGTCGGTGTCAACGTTGCTGCGACGCAGTGGCGCGCCGATTCCGGTGTGTGAACTGAACTTGTCCATTATCGGGTCCTCACAGATCTGCCGGCGAGGCCAAGTGGCCTGTCACGGCGGTGGCAATGGCGACGTCGGGCGAGACTAGGTGAGTACGTCCACCCTTGCCCTGGCGTCCTTCGAAGTTGCGGTTTGAGGTCGAGGCACTGCGCTCGCCTGGCGCCAACTGATCGGGGTTCATCCCCAAGCACATGGAGCAGCCTGCGCCGCGCCATTCAGCACCGGCGGCGGTAAACACTTTGTCGAGGCCTTCTGCTTCGGCCTGTAGACGCACCCGAACCGAGCCTGGTACGACCAGCAGTCGAGTGCCTTCGGCCACTTGATGACCTTCAAGAAGTTCAGCAGCGCGGCGAAGGTCGCTGATCCGTCCGTTTGTGCACGAACCGACGAACACGGTGTCGACCTTGATGTCGCGCATCGGCGTGCCACCGGTCAATCCCATGTATTCGAGGGCACGCTCAGCGGCGATGCGCTCGTTCTCGTCCTCAAAATCGGCCGGAACCGGCACGTTACCTGACAGCGCGACACCCTGGCCGGGGTTCGTTCCCCAAGTGACCCACGGGGTGACCTTGGTGGCGTCGATCGTGATGACTTTGTCGAACACCGCGTCGTCGTCGGTGACTAGGCTCTGCCAGTAGGCAACGGCTGCGTCCCAGTCGGCGCCGGTCGGCGCGTGCGGGCGGCCTTCGATGTAATCAAAGGTGGTCTGATCTGGCGCGATCAGCCCGGCCTTGGCGCCCCATTCGATGCTCATATTGCAGATGGTCATCCGCTCTTCCATCGAGAGCGCGCGAATGGCATCACCGCGGTATTCCACGACGTAGCCCTGGTCGCCACCAGTGGTCTCTTGGGTAATCAGCGCGAGGATCAAGTCCTTGGCGGTCGAACCGGCAG
>JAKPAQ010000396.1 GCA_029779385.1 Actinomycetes bacterium
TGCTCGAGGTGGATAGTGATGGTTCCGGCGGTGAGGCGACTTTCCGGACTGTCGCGATTCTGAACAATGTCACCAAAAGCAATCTGGTGGCCGACAACTTGGGTGGCTTTGATCCCAACGCGATCGGCGGTTCCGCAGCGGCCGATTCGCTGTCTGGAGGAGCGGGTAATGACCAGATTTACGGTTTGAACGGCAACGACACACTGAACGGAGGTGCGGGTTCAGACGAACTCAACGGTGGACTTGGTAATGATGTGCTGAGCGGAGGGGCGGGCTCTGATGAACTCAACGGTGGACTTGATAATGATGTGCTGAGCGGCGGCGACGGTGACGATTATCTAATCGGTTTCTTTGGCGACGACACCCTAACCGGAGGGGAGGGCGCTGATCATTTTGACCTATCGAGCCTGAACCCCTTTGGCGACACTTCGGTGGACACCATCACCGACTTCACCGCTGGCCCTGGCGGCGACTGGATTTCCGTTGGCTTCACAGAGGAGTTGGGCCAATACTCTGGGGAAAGCCCCTTCGTCAGCGACTTCCGCTTGACGCAATCGGGGGCCAACACACTGCTCGAGGTGGATAATGATGGTTCCGACGGTGCGGGGGGGTTCCGGACTGTCGCGATCCTGAACAATGTCATCCGCGGCAATCTGGTGGCCGAAAACCTGGATGGCTATGATCCCAACCCGATTATTGGTACCCCGGGGGCCAATTCGCTGACTGGCGGTACGGGTAAGGACGAGATTTACGGCTTGGCCGGAAACGACACCTTGAATGGTTTGGCGGGTGATGACCGTCTTAATGGCGGTTTGGGCAACGACACGTTGAATGGCGGCGCGGGCGCCGACAACTTGATCGGTGGTGCGGGCAACGACACGCTCGATGGTGGCGCGATCACTGACTGGATCGGTGGTACCGACTACAATCGGGCAAGCTACGGCTTAAGCACGGCCGGGGTGACGGTTAACCTGGGCGCCGGCGCGGGTATCGGTAATGGCTCGGCCAATGATGGTCTTGGCGGTACTGACACGCTGATCAATATCAACCAGATTTACGGCTCCCACTATGCTGACTCCATTACCGGTAGCAGTGGTTCAGCGGTCTTTGAACAAATTGAGGGGGGCTTTGGCGACGATACCCTGAATGGCGGAGTGATTGCCGACACGCTCAACCAGAAGGACAACAACTGCGTCAGCTATCGAGACGCATATGACGCCGTCTACGTGGATCTGGCCGCCGGTACGGCCGACGGCGCGGCAGGCAACGACATTCTGCTCAACTTCAGCCAGGTCCGTGGCTCTGCTTACCATGACACCCTTTACGGCAGTGACAGCACGCTGACCGAACGTTTTGAGGGGCTGGCTGGCAATGACGAGATCAATGGTCGCGGCGGCTTCGATGTTGTCGCCTACGATAATTCGCGCACTGCGGTTACGGTCAATCTGTTCTCGGGTACCGCGAGCGATGGATTTGGCGGAACCGATGCGCTGATCAATATCGAAGGCATCTGTGGCTCGGTGTACAACGACGTCTTGACTGGTGGCCTTGCGGCCAATGGCATCAGCGTCAGCGACGGATTGTCGGAAACATTCATCGGCAATGCCGGCAACGACACCATCGACGGTGGTCAGGGCTATGACCGGGTGGACTACACCACTTCGCCGACCGGAGTGAACGTCACGCTCAACAACACGCTCGACGGCAGCGCCAGCGATGGCTTCGGCGGCACCGACACCCTGCGCCACATCGAAGGTGTTGTCAGCTCGGCTTACAACGACACGCTGACGGGCAGCGACAGTGCCGCCTTCGAGTCCTTCGAAGGCCGCGCAGGCAACGACCAGATCAACGGGAAAGGCGGTATTGACCGCGTCGACTACTACTCCAGCATAACCAGTGTCATCGTCAACCTGGCGACCGGAACAGCGAGCGACGGCT
>JAKPAQ010000399.1 GCA_029779385.1 Actinomycetes bacterium
GGCTCGAACCCGAAGGACACCGAGTTCTTCGCGCTTGCGGCCAAAGAACTCGATTTGCGTCACGCCACCTTGGCGGCATTTGGTGCTACTCGCCGGGCAAACGTCGCGGCCGCCGACGATCCGCTCATCGCCGCCTTGCGCGATTCGGGTGCGTCGGTTGTGACCTTGGTGGCTAAGAGCCACGATCAACACGTCGAGAAGGCGCTACGCACCACCTTGACCGAAAACTTGGCGATGGTGCGCGACTCGGTGACGCATCTTCGCGAAGAAGGACAGCGAGTCTTCGTCGATTGCGAACACTTCTTCAACGGCTATCTCGACAACCGCGACTACTCTCTTGAGGTCGTTCGCGCGGCGGTAGACGCCGGCGCCGAAGTGGCGGTCCTGTGCGACACCAACGGCGGGATGCTGCCGCATCAAGTTGGCGAGATCGTGGCTGACGTGCTGGCCGAAACCGGTGCTCGGCTCGGGATCCACGCACACAATGACACCGGTTGTGCAGTCGCCAACTCGATCGAGGCGATCCGCGCTGGCGCAACTCACCTTCAGGGCTGCATCAACGGGTACGGCGAACGCACCGGCAACGCCGATCTAGTGACGACTGTGGCCAACCTTGAGTTCAAGTTGGGTATGGAGATCATGCCGGCTGGTTCTTTGGTGGACGCCACGCGGATTTCTCATGCGATCAGCGAGATCACGAACTATCCGCCGGTAGCTCGCCAGCCGTATACGGGCGTTTCGGCGTTCGCGCACAAGGCTGGGCTTCACGCCAGCGCGATCCGCGTCGACCCAGATCTCTACCAGCACATGGATCCGGCCTTGGTCGGCAACGATATGCGACTGCTCGTTTCAGAAATGGCCGGTCGCGCCACGATCGAACTCAAAGGTCGTGAACTCGGCTTCGACTTGTCAGGTGATGCCGAACTACTCACTCGCATTACCGACAAGGTCAAGGCCTTGGAGCAGGAGGGTTACACCTTCGAGGCCGCCGATGCGTCGTTTGAATTGCTCCTGATCGAGGAAGTCACCGGCAGTCGGCCACAGTATTTCGACATCGAAAGCTGGCGAGTGATCGCCAGTGAGAGCGACGCCGAAGCAATCGTGAAGGTTGTTGCCGGCGGTACTCGGCTGGCAGTTGTCGGTGAAGGCAATGGTCCAGTCAACGCCCTAGACCATGCACTTCGCCAAGCGATTGAACAGATTTATCCCGATGTTGCCCAGTTCCACCTGATCGACTTTAGGATCCGGATCTTGGACCAAGGGCACGGCACGGACGCGGTTACTCGCGTGCTGATCGAGACCACCGATGGCAAGAGCTCATGGGTTACGGTCGGGGTCGGCCCGAACATGATCGAAGCCTCATTCGAGGCGCTGGTTGATGCGCTCACTTTTGGACTCCGAGCCCATCAGGTCGAAGAGATCAACTAGCGGGGCGCCGCATCGGCACATGATCGATGCCGGCTTCGACGAAGTTCGGGCCGCTGACTGCAAAGCCAAAACCGGCGTACCAGTCGCGTAGGTGGGCTTGGGCGTTCAAGGCGATTTCGTCTTCGCCCCAAAGCCGGAGCACTTCGCAAAGCAGTTCACCAGCTAGTCCCTGGCCACGCGCATCCTTTGCGGTCGCGACCCGGCCAACTCGCCGAACCCCATCACTGAGATACGTGCGCAGGTACGTCTTGAACCGACCGGTCTGCTCAGCGATCCAAAGATGCGTGCAATCGTCACGCAAATCTACGTCGTCTACGTCAGCCTCGTCGCAGCGCTGTTCGACGGCGAATACGACATCGCGGATACGCCAGACTTCATATAGTTCAGCCACCGTCAGGTCCGGTGCTGGCCGCACGACGATCAACTGCCAACTCCGGTCCGGCAACTGCCACAGGTGCCGAAAATTTCAAGCGTGTGCGAGACGTCGGTGAAGTCGTTCTCGGCCGCAATTCGGTCGGCCCATTGTTCGACTACTGGGCCTTCGACTTCTACCGTGCGGGCGCAGGAGCGGCAGACTAGGTGATGGTGGTGGCCGCGACTGCAGTTTCGATAAAGCGTCTCACCGTCGTCGGCCCGCAGGGCATCAACTTCGCCGCTGTCGGCTAGTGCTTGGAGCGTGCGATAGACAGTCGAAAGCCCGACGGTCTCACCTTCGGCCACGAGTCGAGCGTGGATTTGTTGTGCCGAACTGAAACCGTCCAGATCGGCGATTAGGGCGCTTACCGCCCGGCGTTGGCGGGTGCTTCGGGGAGCCTCAACCATTCTTGGCCTCCTGGGTGGAAGTTGGGCGAAGCAGCGCACGAGTCAGCGCCGCGAGAACGAAAACGACCAGCGCGATGATGACGATCGTCGGCCCCGGTTGGGCGTCGATCTGATAACTGGTGAGCAGGCCGGTCACGGCAGCGAACAAGCCGATTGCCATGGCGGCAAAGTGGGTTGACTTGAAACTTCGCGACAACTGTTGGGCTGCGGCAACGGGCACGACCATGAGCGCCGAAACCAACAGCAAACCGACTGTGCGCATCGCCACCGTGATGGTGACGGCCGCCAACACGGCGATCAGGATGCCGAAGAGTTGAACCCGAATCCCCATCACCTTGGCGTGCGCCTCGTCTTGGCACACGGCGAAAAACTGCGGGCGAAAAATCAGTGAAAGAGCCACGACCACGACGCCAAGGGCAACGACAATTGTCAGATCAGCTCTGCTCATGGTGATGATCGAGCCGAATAGGTACTGGTTCAAGGTTGCGGCCGATTCACCGGCCAGATTAGTGAGCAGAACACCCCCGGCAATGCCGCCATAAAAAAGCATCGCTAAGGCGAGGTCGCCGCTGGCTCGCCCGTATGCACGCAGGACTTCGATCAAAATCGCGCCGCCGATGGCGACGATGATTGCTGTCGTCAGTGGGGCCACGCCAGTTAGCAGACCCAAAGCGACCCCGGTTAGGGCTACGTGGCCTAGCCCATCACCCAGTAGTGCGAGTCGGCGCTGCACGATGAAAGTGCCGATGGCCGGAGCGCTCAGACCGGTGATGATCGCGGCGATGAGCGCGTATTGCATGAATTGGTACGAAAGGACGCTCATGGCAGCGGCCCCTCGATAGGTACCGGGTTGGGCCTGCTCGGCTCACTCGTATGGCTGTGGTCATGGGCGTGATCGTGGGTGCCCGGGCCGGTGGCGGGACCGTCGTATTCGACTAGTCCGTCAACAATATGGACTGCGCGATCAACGAGAACGCCGAGCGGGCCGAGTTCGTGAGCCACCATCACGATGGCGGTTCCACGTTCGCGCAGTTCGGCCAGCAGGTCGGCAAAGACCGCGGCGCTTTCGGCATCTACACCAGCAGTCGGCTCATCCATCACGACCAGGTCCGGTTCGGTAATCAACGCTCGAGCGATGTGGACGCGCTGCTGTTGCCCGCCTGAGAGGTTCGCGATCGGCCGGTGGGCGTGCCGTTCCATGCCGACCCGAGTGATTAGGTCGGCGCCGGCGGCCCGGTCGGTGCGACTGGGCCAGCCCAAGAATGGCCGTCTCGACAGTGCGCCGCTGAGGACGACTTCGGTGACTGTCGCTGGCACGCCCGAGGAAATGTCTGGGCGCTGGGCCATATAACCGAGGCGATGATGATCGCGAAAGTGACTCAATTCGGTACCGAACAGTCTGATCGAGCCACCGTGGGGGACTAGGCCGACCAACGCCCTAACTAGCGTCGATTTGCCGGAGCCGTTAGCTCCCAAAATCGCGACAAATTCACCGGCGTTGACCACCAAATCGATACCGCGCAGCACCGCTGTCCCATCTAGGGCAACGGTTACTGCGCGCGCATCAACTACCGGTTTTGTCATTTGCAGCCGTTCGCCGCCGTCAACGCAGCCAAGTTCTGTCCCATGAGGGAAAGATAGTCCTCATCAGCGGTTTCATCGGTTAGGCCCTCGATCGGATCGAGTACGGCGGTCTTTGCGCCGGTTTGGCGGGCGATGGTTTTGGCCAAGGCGGGCGAGGACAGTGGCTCGGTGAAGACGGTGGTGAAACCCTCGGCAGTGACTAGGTCGGTGATTTCGGCGAGGGCGGCCACACTTGGTTCGCTTTGCGGATCGATTCCGCTGATCGGAATCTGAGTCAGGTCATAGGCCTGGGCAAGGTGCCCGAAGGCGGCGTGTGAAGTGATGAACTCGCGTCGTTCGCACTGGGCGTCTTCAAGGCCGACTTCAAAAGCGTTATCCAACTCTTCGAGTTCAGTCACGAGCCGCGCTGCGTTCGCCTCATAGAGCGATTTTTCGTCGGGGTTTGCCTCGATCAGCGCATCGCGTACGGACTCGGCTGCGGTGATCATATTCTCCGGCGCAAGCCAAATGTGCGGATCGCCGTCATGATCGTGGCCGTCGTCTTCATGGTCATGTTCTTCGTGTTCACGCTCAACGCCTGCGCCGATGTCGACCAGGGTGAGAGTTTCATTAGTGGTTTCTTCAATCGCATGATCGACCGCTGACTGGAAGTCGGACAAATAGACGACTACGTCCGCTTCGCTCAGGGCTACGACTTGTTTTGCGGTGAGTTCAAGATCGTGGGCTTCGACACCGGGGGAGGTCAGCGTCGAGAGTTGAACCGTCGAGCCGCCGATACGTTCGGCCAAGAATTGGGCTGGATAGAACGACGCGATGACGGTCGGTTTGCTGTTGCCGTCAGCGTTATCCGTGGTCGAGCAGGACGTTAGCGAGGCGGCAGCAATGATGGCGGCGAGCCAGACGGCGGGGCGCTTAATCTTCATGACAATCATTCTCAACTAACTTGAGAACGGTTGTCAAGTCGTCCGGTGACGCTAGCCGCAGACCAAACCGAGTATTGTGGCTATTTGACCTCCCGACACCCAGCCGGAATAGGAAATAAAATGGCTTCCGTCCTAGATAACGTCATCAACCTTTGTAAGCGCCGCGGCTTCGTCTATCAATGTGGCGAAATCTACGGCGGCACCCGTTCCGCGTGGGATTACGGCCCGCTCGGTGTCGAGTTGAAGGACAACGTCAAACGCCAGTGGTGGAAGTCGATGGTGCAAAGCCGCGACGACGTAGTCGGCCTAGACTCATCGGTGATTTTGCCAACTTCGGTCTGGCAGGCCTCCGGACACTTGGCCGCTTTTGTTGACCCACTGGTCGAATGCCTGCAGTGCCACAAGCGCTACCGCCAAGACCACCTGCAAGAGGCCTACGCCGAAAAGCACAAACTCGACGACCCTGACGTGGTCGAGATGTCGCTGCTGGTTTGCGCCAATTGCGGCACCCGGGGCGAGTGGACCGAACCGCGGATGTTCAACGGACTACTCAAGACCTTCCTCGGTCCGGTCGAGTCAGAAGAGGGACTGCACTACCTACGTCCCGAAACCGCGCAAGGCATCTTCGTCAACTTCTCTCAAGTGATGACCTCCTCGCGCAAGAAGCCTCCTTTTGGCATCGGCCAAATCGGCAAGAGTTTCCGCAACGAGATCACGCCGGGCAACTTTATTTTCCGCACGCGCGAGTTCGAGCAAATGGAGATGGAGTTCTTCGTCAAGCCTGGTGAAGACGAGCAATGGCACCAATACTGGATCGACACTCGACTTCAGTGGTACATCGATTTGGGCGTCAATCCAGACAACCTGCGCCTTTACGACCACGCCCACGACAAGCTTTCGCACTATTCGA
>JAKPAQ010000550.1 GCA_029779385.1 Actinomycetes bacterium
ATCCTCGCGGCCGAACAGCCGCTGTCGATCCAAGTGCACCCGAGCGAGGCCGAGGCCCGCGAGGGGTTCGCGCGAGAGGAAGCCGCCGGCGTTCCGCTGGATTCGCCTCAACGGGTTTTCAAAGACCCTCATCACAAGCCAGAGATGGTTTACGCCCTGAGCACGTTCGATTCGCTGGTTGGCTTTCGCCCGACCGCCGAAATTTTGCGAGTGTTCTCTCAGCTGGATTCCCCGACGGTGAACGCCGCCTCTTCGACGCTGCGCGCAAAACCTGGCTTCAAGGGCATCGTTCGAGTCCTAGAGAACCTGTTGTTGGCTCCCCCGCCGGCGACCGAAATCGCCGACATCGTCATTCAGTGCAAGGCACTGGTCCACGACGGCGTCGACATCAAGCGCGCATACTCGACGGCGGCAATGATCGCCCGTCATCACCCCGGCGACGTCGGCATCGTTGTGTCGCTGCTGCTGAACCGGTTTACCCTCCAGCCAGGCGAAGCGATCTTCTTGGGCACCGGCATCATCCACGCCCACCTGTCTGGCCTGTGCCTCGAAGCGATGGCCAACTCCGACAACGTGTTGCGCGCTGGCCTCACCCGCAAGGCGCTGGACGTCGACGGGTTGATTCGTAGCCTCGGCGCTGGCATGGCACGGGTGGCGCGGGTCGAGGCCGGTTACCCCTCGTTCTCCACCGAGCTTTACAGTCCGGCAGTCGACGAGTTCGCACTGGCGGTCACCCAAGTTTCGCCAGCGGATCCGGTAGGAGTGGACCTGATTCGCGCCGAGCACTCGATCATCATGTGCATCGGCGGTTCGGTGGCATTGACCAGCGCAGCGGGCGAGACGTTCAACCTCAGTCGCGGCGATGCGGTCTACACCGACGACGGCGATACGAACCTGACGCTGCTTGGCACCGGCGAAGTCGCGCAGATTTATCTGCCCGGCCCGAACACGCCCGAATCCGAACTCAGCGACCTGGTCGGCCACCGTCCGGTGCGCGCGCTCGACTGAGTCAAAGCAGGTCGGACCGGCCGTTCTCGGCCAGTTTCTGGACTACTTCCTTGACCTGTTGGGACTTTGCCAGATCAAGCACCAGCACCGCATCGTCGGTCTGCACAACGGCAACGTTGCGCAGCCCCAAGACGGCGATCTGAACGCCTTCGTCTCCTCGCGCCACCCCGTCGGCGTCGACCCAGACGACTCCCGGGGTCGAGCCGAGATCGGCGATCGCCGCGAAGTCACCGAGGTCGTCCCAACCGAAGGTTGCCGGCACGACGGCCATTCCGCCAGCTGCTGCCACCGGTTCGGCGACCGCGTGATCGATGGCGATCTTGGTCAGTTCGGGCCAGAGTCGTTCGAGTTCGGCGACGAAGCCAGCGGTCCCCCAAGCTTGGGCGATCTGGCGCAGTTGGGCGGCCAGATCCGGTTGGTACTGAGCGAGCGAATCGAGCAGCACCGAGGCGCGCACCACAAACATGCCCGCGTTCCAGAGGTGTTTTCCGCCAGCCAAGTACTCGCGTGCGGTTTCTTCGTTCGGCTTCTCGACGAAACTATCGACTTTGAGGGCAGTTTCTTGGCCGGCCAGAGCCTCACCGGAGGCGATGTAGCCAAAAGCAGTCGAGGGCTCGGTTGGGGTCACGCCGATCGTCACGACGTAACCAGCCTCGGCGACCGATATTGCTTCGCGCACCGCAGCGGCGAAATTTTGCGGATCGGGAATCCGGTGGTCGGCGGCGAATGAGCCGACGATCGCGTCGGGGTCGTCTCGTTCGATGATTGCTGCGGCCAACCCGATCGCGGGCATCGAATCTCGCGGGCCAGGCTCGAGCAGCAGGTTGACCAACTCGGGCAGTTGCGCGGCGATTCCTTGAGCGTGGGCCGCACCCGAAACGACGTGAATCCGCTCCGGTGAAGTCAGCGGCAACATCCGGTCCCAAGTCTGCTGAATCAGCGTTCGGCCCGACCCGTCGAGGTCGAGTAGGAACTTGGGGTGAGCGCGGCGCGAAAGCGGCCAAAGTCGCGTGCCGGCGCCGCCGGCGGGAATGATTGCGTGGAAGGCGGACACGCGCGCCACCATACTTGACCTTGTGGCCCGACTGAATGCAAGCGAACTTATTGACCTCGTCCTCGATCCTGGCACTTGGGAGTCGTGGGACGAACCCGTCGACTACTCGGTCCAGTCCGAGCCGTATCGCACCGAATTGGTTGCTGCCGCCGCTCGGGCCGGAACGGACGAGTCGATCATCACCGGCCGCGCGTTGGTGCGAGGGCGGCCGGTCGCGGTGGTGGTCAACGAGTTCGGCTTCCTCGCCGGCTCGATCGGCAAAGTTTCGGCCGAACGAATCGTTGCTGCAGTCAGGCGAGCCACCAGCGAAGGAATCCCGATCCTGGCTACGACTGCTTCGGGAGGCACACGCATGCAAGAAGGCACTGCGGCGTTCGTGCGGATGATCGACATTTCGCGCGCCCTGATGGACCACCGGAAGGCCGGACTGCCGTATTTGGTTTACCTGCGCCATCCGACCACCGGCGGCGTATTCGCCTCTTGGGGTTCGCTCGGGCACGTGACGATCGCCGAACCGGGCGCCCTAGTCGGATTCCTTGGCCCGAAGGTCTACGAACTGCTCAACGGCAAGCCGTTCCCGCCGGGCATCCAAACGTCCGACAACCTCGCGAACCGCGGCATCATCGACGCGGTTGCGTTGCCCGAGGAACTGCCGTCGATGGTCGATCGGGCCCTGGAGATCCTGATCGATCCACCCATTGAATCCACGCGCGAACGCCGCCCGGAGGCAACGATTCAAGTGACCGAAACCTGGGAGTCGGTGCTACTGACGCGAACGCCCGATCGGCCAGGGGTGCGAGAGGTGCTGCGCTGGGGCACCGACGGGATCATCCGTCTCCAAGGAACCGAGGACGGTGAGCGCGATGCGGCGATGATCGTGGCGCTCGCGCGAATCGACGGTGAGCCGTGCGTCGTGATCGGTCAGGATCGGGCCAGCCAGAGTCGGGTCAAGCCGATGGGTCCGGCGGCGTTGCGTGAGGCTCGCCGAGGGATGCGGCTAGCAAATGAGTTGGGGCTCCCGCTGGTTTCGTTCATCGACACCCCCGGCGCGGAGTTGTCGCCAGAGGCCGAGCAGGGCGCAATCGCCGGCGAAATCGCCAGGTGCATCAGTTCGATGTCCACGATGCTAGTGCCATCAGTTTCGGTGCTGCTTGGCCAAGGTTGCGGTGGCGGGGCGCTCGCGCTTTTGCCGGCCTCGACGGTGATCGCTACCGAGCACTCTTGGCTTTCGCCGCTGCCGCCGGAAGGCGCTAGCGCGATCGTGCACGGCGATGTCGACCATGCTGCCCAAATGGCTGCCGCCCAACGCATCAGCGCCTTTGACCTGAAGGAAGCAGGCGCAGTACAGCACATCATTGCCGAGCCGACTGGTGATGACCCCGAGGCCTTTTCGCGCGCGGTCGCCGCCGAAGTGGCCCACCAGTTACGCGCCCTGCAGGGGCGCTGATGAACCTCATCGAACTGGCGCACCTAGCCCACGTGGCCGACGGAGTGAGCCCGTTCAATGAGGCGTCGCTGATCGCGTTGACCGATGGCGCGAGCCTGCGAGTCGACCTGTTGAGCGAGTTTGGTGGCGCGGTTGCCGTTGGCGATGCTCCGGTCGAATTTGCGATTGCCCCGAGCCACCGCCGCCAAGGTCACGGGGCCTCACTGCTGGCGCAGTTGCTGGCCGCCGGCGAGACCCATTTTTGGGCCCACGGCGATCTGCCCGCAGCAGTGTCATTGGCCGCGGCGGCCGGTTTGGTGGCCGAGCGAGTGCTGCTGCGATTGTCCTCCACAAATTCGGTGGTGCCTGATTTCGGGGTGGCCGAAGGCCTAACGATTCGCACCTTCGACGACGGTGACGCCGAAGAATTGGTGGCGTTGAACGCGCGTGCTTTTGCCAATCACCCCGAACAGGGTCAAATGACGCTGGCTGATTTCAATCGGCGACGGGCCGAGCCGTGGTTCGATCCGGCCGGGGTGTTCATTGCGGTGCGCGATGGCCAGATGGTCGGCTTTCACTGGACCAAGGTCGAGGGCCAAACCGGTGAAGTCTATGTAGTCGGCGTGGACCCGTCCGCTCACGGCGGCGGCATCGGCACGGCCTTGACGGCCGCCGGCCTGCGCTATCTCTGGGGCCGAGGCGTGGCCGAAGTGGATTTGTATGTCGAAGGCGACAACGTACCGGCGCTCAAGGTCTATCGAAATCTAGGTTTTGGCGAGAGGGCCCGAGACGTGCTTTACGTCGTGAGTTGAGCTATCTGGCAAATACGATGCCGAACTTCCTTAACATCTGTAACATCAATCACATCTGCATCAACAGATGGCGTTCTCCCCTATCCGGCGAACGAGAGGAAGGTCGATGGAGCAATCGCACGCAGTCCGGCTCCCGAGCGAGCCGGCTAAAGAGGCCAGTCTGGCCGCCCCACTGGCTACTACCCCTGCGGCCGCCCCGCAATTTCGCCACGCGATGACTTGGTTCGTCCTGCTTTCGATTCCGCTCTGGGCGCTGATTATTGGCGGCGGCTACCTAGCCTTCCAAGCGTTCAACTAAAACTGCCGTTCACCTGTTCTTTACCTTTGCGTGGCAAAGTAAAGACATGGAGACCACTGAAGTGACGGTCCCCGAATCGTTTGCCACCTCACCTGACGAGTTCGATGTGGACCCCCCTTACGATTTGGGCCTAGTCGACTTGGCCGAAGACCGGTTCCTCGATCGCGAGCTTTCTTGGCTCGCCTTCAACGCGCGTGTTTTGGAACTGGCAGCCGACCCGTCCCAACCACTCCTTGAGCGAATCCGCTTCATGGCGATTTTCGGCAGCAACCTCGACGAATTCTTCATGGTGCGCATTGCCGGCTTGAAGCGTCGAATCGCCGCCGGCGTAGCTGTGCCGTCAGCCAGCGGAATGAAACCGCGAGACGTGCTCAATACGAGCCTGCGAGCCAGCCACGAGCTAATGGAGGAGCAGTCCCGGCTGCTCCGCGGAACACTAATCCCGAGCTTGGCTGCCGAAGGGATCGACATCCTGCGCTGGGAGGAGCTAACCGCTGCCGAACGTAGCCAAGCCACCGAGTTCTTCGGCAAACGCGTCTTCCCAGTGCTGACTCCGCTGGCCGTCGACCCGGCCCACCCGTTCCCATACATCTCGGGGCTGTCGCTAAACATCGCGCTAGTTATTCGAAACCCAAAAACCGGCAAGGACCACTTCGCCCGAGTCAAGGTCCCCGACGTAATTAGCCGATGGATCCAAACGGCCGAAGGCAGATACGTCGCCCTCGAAGATGTCATCTCGGCAAACCTAAACAGCTTGTTTCCGGGGATGGAAATCATCGACCACCACATCTTCCGGGTGACCCGCAACGAAGACTTAGAAGTCGAAGAAGACGACGCCGAAAACCTACTCAAGGCGCTCGAGCAAGAGCTGCTGCGGCGCCGTTTCGGGCCGCCCGTTCGCCTCGAGGTCGACGAATCAATGTCTGCGGACGTCTTGGATCTACTTGTCGGCGAACTCGGCATCAGCGACGAAGAAGTATTCCGGCTCACCGGCCCACTTGATCTGCGCAGCCTAAACGAGATAGCCGACATCGATCGGCCCGAACTGAAGTTCAATCCGTTCGTCCCCGGAACGCACGAGCACCTTGCCGAGGTCGAAAGCGCCAGCCCCGTCGATGTGTTCACTGCCCTTCGCCGCCGTGACGTGCTTGTTCACCATCCGTACGACTCATTCGCCACGAGCGTGCAACGCTTCATCGAACAGGCCGCCGCCGATCCACAGGTGCTGGCGATCAAACAGACCCTCTACCGAACTTCCGGCGATTCGCCGATCATCGATTCACTGGTCGATGCTGCCCGGGCCGGTAAACAGGTACTTGTTTTGGTGGAAATTAAGGCCCGCTTCGACGAGCAGGCCAACATCCGTTGGGCCCGCAAGTTGGAGCGCGCTGGCTGCCATGTCGTCTACGGCTTGGTTGGGCTAAAGACGCACTGCAAACTCGCCCTCGTCATCCGTGATGAACCTGACGGATTGCGGCGCTACGCCCATATCGGCACCGGCAACTACAACCCCAAGACTGCTAGAAACTACGAGGACTTCGGACTGCTGACGGCAAACCCGACGATCACGCACGACCTGACCGAGTTGTTCAACAGCCTGTCCGGCTTCGCGATCACCAGCGACTACGACTCGCTCATGGTCGCCCCGCGTGAGTTGCGTGCTGGCCTGATCTCGCGGATAGATCGCGAAATCACCCACCACCAAGCCGGTCGACCAGCGAAAATCTCGTTCAAGGTGAACTCACTCGTTGACGAAGGGATCATCGACAAGCTATACGAGGCCTCGTGTGCCGGAGTCGACGTCGATTTAGTGGTCCGCGGGATCTGCTCGCTACGTCCGGGCGTTCCAGGCTTGTCTGAGCGGATTCGAGTCCGCAGCCTGTTGGGGCGATTCCTCGAGCACAGCCGGGTATTTCGCTTCGCGAACGGCGACGATCCCGAGGTATGGATCGGCTCTGCCGACATGATGCACCGCAATCTTGACCGTCGGGTCGAGGTGCTAGTTAAGATTCCGGCCGCGGCCCATGTTGCTCAACTGAGCGAACTGCTCGAAACAATGGCGGCCGACACCACCGCGTCTTGGCACTTAGGGCCGGACGGAACCTGGGTTCGCCACGGCGGGGAAAACATGCAAGAACTACTAATCGCGCGCGCGCGTGCGCGTCGATCCCGAGACTGAGAGCGCAAACTGGACTCATGGCGAGCAAAGTCATCACCGCTGCAGGCGGAATCGTGTGGCGCAAGGTTAAGCCGACCGGGACACTCGAAGTCCTGCTGGTTCACCGACCAGGCTACGACGATTGGACCTTCCCCAAAGGCAAGTCGGACCCCGGCGAGATCCTGCCAGTGACTGCCGTACGCGAAATCTACGAAGAGACCGGTTACCGTGTTCGACTCTCGCACCCGCTTCCCGAGGTGAACTACCGGGTAAAAGGCGGTGAAAAGCGGGTGTCGTACTGGCTGGCTCGGACAACCGACGACCAGTGCGACTTCCGACCGAATCGCGAAGTGGATCGAGTCAAGTGGTTCCCGGCTCGGGAGGCTCGACGCAAGTTGACCTACGACCATGACCGGATGCTGCTGGAGCGCTTCGAGGACCTCGTGGCAATGAAGCGGCACAAGTCCCGCACGCTTATCGTGCTGCGGCACGGCAAGGCCATTTCGCGAGCCGATTTCAAGGGCCAGGACCGAGATCGCCCTTTGGCCGCGGTCGGCGCCGATCAGGCTAAGGAACTCGTAAAACTCCTGTCCACTTATGGAACTCGCCGGGTAATCAGCAGTGATACTGCCCGCACGGTAAGCACCGTTGAACCATTCCTAGCCAGCACCGGCGAACTGCTTGAGCTCGACGACCGCCTTGGCGAAGGTGCCTCCGGGTCTCAAGTCGACCGCGTCATTGAGTCCGCACTCAGTCGCAAACGCCCGACGGTGATCTGTTCGCATCGGCCCGTTCTTGCCGATATCTTCGGTTCGCTCGGGGTCGACCCGGTCGTGCTCAACCCCGGACAAGCGCTAGTGGTTCACCACCGCTCAGGTCGGGTTCTGTCCACCGAATTGGTGTAACTTAGGCCACTTTTGAGCATTTCGGCTACCACCATTCGCCGAGCGTTCACCTCCCGTTCATCCACTCCGCAACTTAGATACACCTGCGATTCCTAACTTGGACAACGACCGGCCAATCGGCCGCAGTTCGAAACTCCCAGAGAGGGATCACTCGTGAACCGCAAGTCCATCCGTACCCTGGCTGCCTCCGGTGCGGCCGCCACCCTGCTCTTCGGCCTCGCCGCCTGTGGCGCTGGCAACGAAGGCGACGATTCGGGCGAGGGCTCGCTGACTGGCACCCTCAACGGCGCCGGCGCCTCCTCACAAGAGGCCGCTGTTGCCGCTTGGAAGAAGGGCTTCCAGACCGCCAACTCGGCCGTCACCGTCAACTACGACCCCGCCGGTTCGGGCGCAGGCCGCGAGCAGTTCATCGCCGGCGGTGTTGCTTTCGCTGGCTCGGACTCCTACCTCGACGAAGACGAGATCGCAGCAGCCAAGAAGCGCTGCTCCAGCGACATCGTCGCGGTGCCGACCTACGTCAGCCCGATTGCCGTCATCTTCAACGTTCCCGGTGTCAAGGAACTGAAGCTCGACGCCGCCACGATCGGCTCGATCTTCGAAGGCAAGATCACCAACTGGGACGACAAAGCCATCGCGGACCTCAACGAAGGCGCGAAACTGCCTGACTCGAAGATCACGCCGGTGCACCGTGCCGACGACTCAGGTACGACCAAGAACTTCACCGACTACCTGAGCGCCACCTCCGGCGGCACGTGGTCCGGCGGCGTTGTTGAGACGTGGCCA
>JAKPAQ010000420.1 GCA_029779385.1 Actinomycetes bacterium
ATGGACTCGATGTTCCCGACGGCCAAGATCTACAGTCCGCACGGCCAGTTGTACGAATCGGTAGACAGCAAACTCCTGCTGGCCTACAAAGAAAGCGCGCAGGGCCAGATGCTGCATGAGGGCATCAGTGAAGCCGGAGCAGTTGCGTCGGCTACGGCCGCTGGCAGTGCCTACGCCACCCACGGCGAACCGATGATTCCGGTTTACCTGTTCTATTCGATGTTTGGCTTCCAACGAACTGGCGATTCCATCTGGGCGATGGCCGACGAAATGTCGCGCGGCTTCCTGATCGGTGCAACGGCCGGGCGAACAACCTTGACTGGCGAGGGACTCCAGCACGCCGACGGCCACTCCCCCTTGCTAGCCAGAACGAACCCGGCGGTGGTCCACTATGACCCGGCGTTCGCCTTCGAAATTGCCCATATCGTCAAATCCGGACTTGACCGGATGTACGGCACTGCACCGAATCCGCACGGCGGGACGGGCGAGGACGTCATCTTCTATCTGACCGTCTACAACGAGCCCCTCGTTCAGCCGGTCGAACCTGCAGACGTCGATGGCGAAGGAATCCTGCGTGGCGCCTACCGCTAGTCGCCGGCCCCGGACGGCGCAACCCGCCCCGCCCGGATTATGGCTTCTGGTGTTGCTGTTCCGTGGGCGCTGAAGGCCCAGCGTCTGCTCGCCGAGCAGTACGACGTTCAGGCCGAAGTCTGGTCGGTGACTTCTTGGAACGAGTTGGCTCGTGACGCTGAAGAATGCGAACGCCAAAGCCTCAACAATCCCGCCGAGCCGGCCCGCCAACCGTGGATTTCGACGAAGCTTGGCGACGGCGGCCCGACGATCGCGGTGAGTGACTACATGCGAGCGGTGCCCGATCAGATCGCTCGCTGGGTGCCGGGTCCATGGACTTCCCTTGGTGCCGATGGTTTTGGTTTCGCCGACACCCGCGCCGGCGCGCGTCGCTACTTCCAGATTGATGCCGAGTCGATTGTGGTGGCCGCCTTGGCTGCACTCGCCGAAGAGGGCCGAATCGACCGCAGCGTCGTCGTCGAGGCATTCGAGAAGTTACGAATCGACGACCCCCAAGCAGTCGCCGGGGTGCCCCAGGACGGGGCCGACGCATAGGCCATTAGCTATCAGCCAGTAGATGCTGAGAATCGCTCTCAGCCTGCCGGGACTAAACTGGTCGGCATGCTTGAACGCTGGACGCACACGCTGCGCACGTGGCCATACACGTTTGGCGTTCTCTTGGCCGCAGGGATCGGCCTGACCGCAATCGGCCTTTCCAACTATTTGGGAATTGCACTCAAAGACCCTGAGGGGTTTCTGGGCCCGGCCTACGTTCGGCTTCCGCTGATCGGATTGTTCTTCTTCGCCTTAGGCGTTATCCCGATGGCAATTCGGCGAGCTGGCTGGCGAAACATCTGGCGTGGCACCAAAGAAATCGTTCACGATGAATGGTCTTGGTCACGAGTCGGACACATCGCGACCGGCCTAACCACCTTCTATATCTGCTACGTCAGCTACCGAAACATCAAGGGTTTCTTGCCGATCCTTCGCGAAGGCGTCAACTTCGACACGATGCTTTCGGGTTGGGACTACTGGCTGATGTTCGGGAACCATCCGGCCACACTCCTGCACGACCTGCTTGGTACGGGCATCTCGGCGCAGGTCTTGGCTACGGTCTATGTCAGTTACCTGATGTTGATTCCGTTGACTTTGGGTGCTTTCTTGGTGCTCAATCGCGACTACTCGCTCGGCGCCTGGTATGCGACCACCTTGTCGCTCAACTGGGTGCTCGGCACGATTAGTTACTACATTTTCCCGTCGCTGGGACCGGCATATTCGAGTCCGTCGATGTTCGCCGACCTGCCCGATACCGGCGTAACGAATTTGCAGTATTCGCTGTTCGTAAACGCGGCGCAGAACCTGGAAAACCCAACCCAGGCGCCGATTTGGGGCATCGCCGCATTCGCGTCACTTCACGTTTCGGTCACCTTCACCGCGGTGTTGTTTTTCCAGCGCACTGACCAAGCAAAGTGGGCGCAGATTGTCGCTTGGGTCTATTTCGTCCTGACCGTCATCGCGACCGTCTACTTCGGTTGGCATTTCATCGCCGACGACGTCGCCGGCGCATTTATCGGTTGGATTTCAGTGGCCCT
>JAKPAQ010000456.1 GCA_029779385.1 Actinomycetes bacterium
TTGCAGTTGGGTATTCGGGGGTAGAGGTCGTGCTCACGGTTCACCTCATTGTCAATTGGGTTATGCACGATGGCATGGCCCGGCCCCACGCGTTGCGCAGGACCGGGCCACTGTTCTCAGCTAACTGAGGACAAGATCACTTGGTTGGAACCGTGATCTTGCCATCGATGATCTGCTGCTTGTAGTCATCGAGCTTCGACACAATGTCGTCAACGTGGCCACCGGTGGTGGAGTAGCCGACACCATCGACCTTTAGGTCGTAGACGCGCAGACCCGTATCCGGCGTGCCCTCCTGGACGCTCTGCAGGTAGTCGAACACGGCGACGTCGATGTTCTTGAGCATCGAAGTCAGGATCGAATCACGAACCGAGGCATCGGCAGTCTTGGCCTGATCGGAGTCAACACCAATTGCCCACTTCTTCGCATCGGTTGCGGCCTTGAATACGCCACCGCCCGAACCGCCTGCCGCGTGGTAAACGACGTCGGCACCCTTGTCGTACATGCCGGTTGCGGCAGTTTCGCCCTTGGCCGGGTCACCGAAGCCGCCGAAGTCCGGCGGAGTCGTCAGGTAGACCGACTGGATCTTGATGTCGGGGTTTACGGCCTTGGCGCCAGCCTCATAACCAGCCTGGAACTTGTGGATCAGCTCGGTGTCAACGCCACCAATGAAGCCAATATCGCCGGTCTCGGACTTCAACGCAGCTGCGGCACCGACGAGGAACGAGCCCTGCTCTTCAGCGAAGGTCAGGTTGGCGATGTTGTCGCCGGCGACCTGGTCATCGACGATGGCGAAGTTCACGTCGGGGTTGGCTTTAGCGATCTTGCCGACCGCGGCCGAGTAGGCAAAGCCTACGGCAATGACCGGGTTGTATCCGGCGTCAACGAGCTGCTGGAGGCGCTCTTCGCGAGCCGACTCCGGCTCGCCGTTTTGCGCTTCGGCATCCTTGACTTCGAAACCAAGTTCGCAGGCTGCCTTGTCCATGCCCTTGGCGGCCGAATCGTTGAAGGACTGGTCGCCACGACCACCGACGTCGAAAGCCATACCAACCTTCACGTCGCCCTTCTCTACACAGTCCTTGTCAGCGGCGTTATCGCCGGAATCGGACTTCTTGGAACAGGCTGCACCTGCGAACAGCAGGGCTGCCACTGCGGCCACTGCGGTGACCTTCTTGAATCGACGCACTTGTTCTCCTCCTCAGGGGCTGCGCCGCAAGTGGGCGCAAGTGTGGTGAACCTGACATTAGGGGTATCTGGTGGCATCCGTCAGGTGGTCAATGGCGCGAGGAGACAACTTTCACCCAACCGTAATCAAAGCCGCATGTACTCACGGTGGCTAGGATCGGGCTATGCCTTTCTCCGGACCCATCGTTGTCGGCCATGACGGATCAGTGTTCGCTGATCACGCCCTGAACTGGGCATTGGAGATTGCTAGTCGTGCACAAATGCCAGTGACGATCGTTCGAGCGTGGACGATGCGCACCGCGCCGAAGCCCAAGACGCAGGAATTCGGCTACGTGCCGCCGGTCTCAGATTTCGCCGACGCGGTGCAGGAACGACTGACCGAACAGACCGCGCCAGCGTTGGCCAAGTTCCCCGACGTCGACGTAACTTTCAAAGTCGAGCGCGGCCAACCGGCGAACGTCATCGTCGATGCGTCCGTAGGCGCGTCGCTTTTGGTGGTCGGCCCGCGCGGCTTGGGCGGGTTCAAGGGACTCGTGCTCGGTTCTGTCAGCGAGCATGCCGTCGAGTCCGCGTCTTGTCCGGTAGTCGTCGTTCGCGGAACCGAGGATCCGGCCGCCGCCTCACCAGAAATCTAGGTCATCAGGGAACGATTGCGGCGCTTGCCAACACCAGCGCACCAACGCTGATGGCCCGTTCGTCAACTCGCAGGTTTCCCTGGTGGATGTCGTAGGTTGGCCCGCCGGGAGTCCGGGTCCCTAGGCGTGCCATCGTGCCGGGCAGCGTCTCTACATACCAAGCAAAATCCTCGCCCCCGAGACTTTGGGAGGTAGTCGCCACCCCTTGCGCACCGAGCGAGTCGGTTACCGCGTGACGGAGTTTCTCGGTCACCGCAAAGTCGTTGACTACCGGCGGCACGCCACGGGTATAGGTCAAATCCACGCCGACGCCAAATGGCTCAACGATGTCTGCGATTAGGCCACGGACGAGGTGTTCGGCGTCGTGCCAAGCCGAAGCATCCAACATCCGCAAGGTGCCCTTCAACTCGCCTACCGCTGGGATCACGTTCGCCGCGTTTCCGGCGCTCACCTGCCCCCAGACGAGGCTCGCGCCCGCGCGCGGGTCGAACTTTCGCGACAACACCGCAGGCAATTGAGTGATCAGGCTGCCGAGCGCGAACGTCAAATCTTCAGTCAGGTGCGGGCGGGAGGTGTGGCCCCCGCGACCGTTCAGAACCACATGAATCTGGTCGGAGGCGCCAGTGATTGCGCCCTCACGGATACCTATCTGGCCCACATCGAGGGACGGATCGCAGTGGAGGGCAAAAATCCGGCTGACCCCGGCGAGTACGCCTTCGGAAAGTAGCCTTAGCGCCCCACCTGGCATGACTTCCTCGGCCGGTTGAAAGATGAGCCGAACGCGCATCGGCAGCCCGACTTGCCGATCGGCTTCGGCTAGGGCGGTCGCCGCCCCCACGAGCGCGGAAATGTGAACATCGTGGCCACAAGCGTGTGCCACACCCGGGTTCTTCGAGCGCCACGGATCCTGAGTCGTGTCCAGAATCGGCAGCGCGTCAAGGTCGGCGCGTAAGGCGACGATCGGGCCGCCGACTGGCCCAATATCGACCGACAACCCCGTGCCCTCGAACCGCTGCGGGCTCAACCCGATCTTGTCCATCCAGGCCGCAACCACGTCGGTCGTGCGCTCCTCCATCCACGACAACTCCGGGTACGCGTGAATGTCACGGCGCAACTCAATGAGGTCGGGCGTGACTTCTTCAACCACTCGGGCGATCGTCTGCTGCAAGTTCATGGCTTGATGAGTCTACGCCGGTTTGGTGGTGTGCTCTGGCGTGTCCAAGGGGTGACAGTTTCCCCGGTTAGCCGGGGAAACTGTCACTGATTGGGGGAAACTTCCCATCATCGGTGACTGATTACCCGGTTAACCGGGGAAACTTCGCCCAGGCTCCGGTCGGGGCGGCGGTGCAGGTAGGCGAGGGTGGCGGCGGCGATTCCTAGGCCGGTGGCTAGGCCGCTTACTACTACGGCTTCGCGTGGACCGACGTGTTCGCCGATCCAGCCGATCAGTGGGGCACCGAGCGGGGTACTGCCGAGGAACACCATCAGGTAGAGCGCCGCAATTCGACCGCGCAACTCAGGCAGCGTAGTCAACTGGATCACCGCGTTCGCGGTGGTTGCGGCCGTCAACACGGTTAGCCCGATGAAGGGCAGCACCGCGACATACGTCCAGAAAGTTGGCATCAACCCGGAGATGACCTGGACGACCGAAAACAGCAAGCCGGCGCCGACAATGAATCGCAAGCGTGGCCACGGGCGCCTAGCCGCCATCAACGCTCCAGCCAGCGAGCCGATACCCAATATCGACCCGAGGAAGCCGAACTCG
>JAKPAQ010000462.1 GCA_029779385.1 Actinomycetes bacterium
CCGAAGTATTTTGCATTTTCGGTGCAGGTCGTGTTCCTTGCGCTGACAATCGCGCGGCTGCGCGCTTGTCAGCGCGATCGTTGACGCGATGTCGTTCACCTGCTGTGAAACTCGGGAATCGTGCAAACCAAAGCGACCGCAAGCACCGCGACGATTTACACCTGACTGCAACCATCACCCGGACTTCGCAATGATGGGACACCGTGCCCGAGGAGATTTGCCCATGATCAGGACGTACAAGCCAGGTTGTCAACTCCTGACGGTGCTAGTGGCAACTGAGCAAGGGGCCGATCCAACCGCCCAGCTGATGGCCAGGTTCCCATTAGATGGTACTCGGACCCAGCCGGGCTATTGATTGCCGTCTGGGCATCAACATCGAAGGAGGGTATCGACCGGGGTTGCGATTCCGACGTCGATTAAGCGTGCGCCAGAACCGGGGCTTCTCGGGGCCGTTTCAGTAACGCAACGACCTGGCGCGATAATGTGCTTCCAGCCGGCAGCGGCGCTCCCGGCTGGACTCGTACGGGCCCGGACAGTCAGCGTGAATGAGAGCATTATGAATCGTCGTACCCGCAGTATGCAGCCCGCGGAATTTGCCAACGCGTCGATGACTGCCGCCTTGATGGGTGCGATCGCCGTGGTATCCATCGTGATTCCGGGTGCCGTCGTCTTCGCTTGGGTCGGGGCCGTGCCGATGGGTGTTCTGTGCTATCGGCACCGGATGCGCGTGGCGTTTGCGACGCTGGTTGCCGCAGGTCTCATTGCATTTCTGGTGGCCGGGTTCGGCGGACTGACGTCAGTCTTTACGTGCGCATACATGGGAACTATTGCGGGCCAGATTAAACGGCGCGGCGGCGGCGCTGGCACGATGCTGACAGTCGCCGCCACCTGGGGTGTCGTGATGGCGACGTTCTGTCTGGGCGTCTTTGCTGCATTGAGTCCTCTGCGTGAGGTCGTGCTGCGGGCGGTTGCCGCCAACGTCGGTGGATTCGCCACCCTTGTGCATGGAATTCCCGTGCTCGGCGCCGCTATCGGTGGGCTAAACCGCGCGGTGCAAACCTGGGTTGCGCACTGGCCGGTGTTCTTGTGGATTTCGGTCTGGCTGATCGTCATGTTCGGTACGTCCTTTGGATGGCGCGTTCTCAACCCTGTCCTGCGGCGTCTGGCCGTGGTTACCGACTTGTCGAGCGAATCGGGGTTGGCGAGCAACGATGCAACCGTCGCAGTTGGTCCGTTGCCGGTGGTGCTCACCGACGTGAGCTTTCGGTATCCGGGTTCAGACCGTGACGCGCTGGCTCCGATGAATCTGAGCGTCGATGTCGGGGAACACGTTGCGGTGACGGGCGCCAACGGCTCCGGGAAGTCGACACTCATGAGGATCTTGGCGGGCAACCACCCCACTGGTGGAACTGTGGAACGCCCGGCCGGGGTTGGCCTCGGTCAGGTTGGTGGTACCGCGCTTATTTTTCAGCATCCGGAAAGTCAGATTCTTGGCCTGCGAGTGTCCGACGACCTGGTGTGGGGACTATCCGACGATTGCAATATTGATGTAGACGCGCTATTGGACGAAGTAGGTCTAGCCGGCATGGCTGATCGCGACACCTCCGGTATGTCTGGCGGCGAGCTGCAACGACTCGCAGTCGCGGCGGCGCTGGCCCGTCAGCCGGCCATGGTCGTAGCAGACGAGGTTACGACGATGGTCGATCGAACCGGCCGCGCCTTACTCATGACGGTTCTCGATGGGGTGACCAAACACCACAACCTTGGCCTCGTACACATCACTCACTACCCAGGCGAGGCCGATTCTGCCGATCGCACCGTCCGACTCAGCGACAGCAGAGGCGACCGTACCTCCGTGACGCTGTCAACCGAACCGGCTCAAATCGAGACATTGGCTTGCCCGACGACTGTTCTCGACGTGAGGAATGTGTCGTTCGACTATGCCCCTGGCACGCCGTGGTCGCGTCCCGCGTTGCGGGATGTGTCGTTCTCGGTGTCGTCGGGTGACGGAATTCTGCTAAGTGGGGGCAATGGGTCCGGGAAGTCCACTCTCGCTTGGATCATGGCTGGGCTGCTGGAGCCGACGGCTGGCGAATGCCTTCTTGACGGTCACCCTAGTTCCGATCAGATCGGTGCGACCGCATTGTGCTTCCAGAGTGCTCGCTTGCAGCTACTCCGGGGTAGCGCCGGTGCCGCCGTCGCCGCGCTCGCCGGCTTCACCGCCACCGATGACCTGGCTATTCGGAGCGCATTGGCCTCGGTCAGCTTGGACCCTGACATCGACAATGTCCTTGTCGACCGACTAAGCGGAGGACAGCTGCGCCGGGTCGCGCTGGCTGGACTGCTCGCACGTTCACCCCGCCTGCTCATCCTTGACGAACCGCTGGCCGGGTTGGATG
>JAKPAQ010000483.1 GCA_029779385.1 Actinomycetes bacterium
GACCAGATCGCTGGCGGCCAAAGCGGATCCCCGGCTGGCATTGACGCTGATGAAGTGTCTGCATGGTTCGGCCGCCACCACGTGTTGGATCGAGTCTCGTTGCAGATGCCCGCAGGCAAAATCACGGCCTTGATCGGGCCGTCGGGCTGCGGAAAGTCGACCTTCTTGCGCACGCTGAACCGGATGCACGAACTCATTCCCGGCGCGCAACTTGCCGGCGAAGTTCGGCTTGACGGCGAGGACATCTACGATCCGAGTCGCAAACTTATGGACGTACGCCGCAGCATCGGGATGGTGTTCCAAAAGCCCAACCCGTTCCCGGCCATGTCAATTGGTGAGAACGTTTTGGCTGGGCTGCGGCTCACGGGTACCCGCGCCTCGCGTAGCGAAAAAGAAGATCTGGTCGAGTCGTGCCTGCGCCGAGGCGGACTGTGGAATGAAGTTAAGGACCGACTCGACGCGCCTGGCGGTGGACTCTCGGGCGGTCAGCAACAGCGACTGTGCATCGCTCGCTCCCTTGCGATCAAGCCAAAAGTGCTGTTGATGGATGAGCCTTGCTCCGCGCTGGATCCAACGTCGACGCGCGTGATCGAAGAGACGATGGTCGAACTGGCTCAGGACGTGACCATCGTGATCGTTACGCACAATATGCAGCAGGCAGCCCGAGTCTCAGATCAGTGCGCGTTTTTCCTCGCCGCCCAAGGCACACCAGGGGTCATCGTTGAACACGGTGACACCGCCGCCATGTTTGGCAGCCCGCAAGATCAACGGACCTCCGATTACGTCAACGGTCGCTTCGGGTGATCCGACGCGCGATCGGGGTTACGGTCTCCGCAGGTATTGCGGTCGCCGGCGTTGGCGCCTGTACGGTACTTGCTGCCGGAGCACTCACTGGGGGAGTGCAGACGCTCGCGGTCGGGGTCGACCAGTTGCCGATGGTGATCGACGAGCCGATAACGGGTGAGGGCGAATCGCCCGGCCAGACACAGAACTTAGGTACCGCAAACGTCTCACCCGAATGGCTGACTAAGGTTGGCGGCCGCACTGGAGTCGACGAGCGGGCGCTACTTGGCTATGCCAATGCGGCTTTGGTGCTCAAGACCCAACGGCCCGCCTGCAAGTTGGGTTGGTCGACATTGGCCGCAATCGGCGCGATTGAGTCTGGTCACGGAACTCACGGTAAATCTGGCCTCGACGTTGACGGCCGAGCGACGGTCGCAATCATTGGTCCGGCCCTAAATGGACAAGGCGGCTATGCCGCTATCCGACCCAGCGCCGAGGCTGCGGCGCGCCACGGCGATTCGCAGTGGGATCGCGCGGTTGGACCATTCCAGTTCATCGGTGACACATGGGCGCGTTGGCAGGCCGACGGTGACGGCGACGGTATCGCCGATCCGCAGGACATCGATGACGCCGCGCTCGCTGCTGGAAGGTACTTGTGCGCTTCTGGCGGGGATCTGAGCACGCCAGATGGTTGGCGCGCCGCAGTGTTCTCCTACAACCACTCAACTGACTACGTAGTCAACGTCCTAGCGGTTGCCAATTCCTACGCGAAATGAC
This sequence comes from Actinomycetes bacterium, assembly GCA_029779385.1. Next base: position 1,561 of record JAKPAQ010000483.1, read on the forward strand.
CTCGTCCTGATCGCGTGCAGTTAGCCCCGCCTAGGTGATTTGCAGCAAACGTTAGAGCGCCCCTCGACCAAATGGTCGAGGGGCGCTCTAACGTTCGGAACTGTCTGCTCAGTGAACCCGCGGTACGCCGGTTTCGGAGACTCCTTGGAAGTCTTCGCCCAGTTCGACTGGGTGGTCAACGTCGCTGAGGTGGTCAGCGGCGTGCTCCATCTGCTCCACCGTCGGCTTGTCGACTGAACCCGAGTAGTACCAAGCCCGAAGCTTCTGGCGAAGACGATGCTTGCGGAACTTCGGATTGCGAACACCGTAGGCGTCGTGGGTGTGAATCTCTTCGTCTGTGTCGGGCAAACGCTCGCGCGACGAGGTGAGTTCATACTGATCAGCAACCGGCAAAGCAGCGTGACGTTCGGAGTACCCACCAGAGGGGGCCCGATCGATAACGCCGGTCTCCCAACCGTGGGTCAAGGTCTCGTTGTCCTTGCGTTGAAGCGAGACGCAGATCCGCTTGGTGATGATGAACGCGATAACTGGGAACAGGAAGAAGCCAACCCGCAGGATCCAAGTAATCGCGAAAATGTCCAAGTGGAACTTCAGCGCGATGATGTCGTTACCGCCAGCGAGCCAACCGACACCGTAGGCCGTCATGGCCGCCACACCTAGGGCGGTGCGAGTCGCGGCATTACGCGGACGCTCCAGCAGGTGATGTTCGCGATCGTCACCGGTGATCCAGCGCTCAATGAACGGCCAAAGCGCGAGCGAGGTGAAGACCAAACCTAGACCGCCAACACCGGGGATAAAGACGCTCCACGTCCACGTGCGACCGAACCAGGTCGTCTCCAGTGGCGGCATCAGACGGACCAAACCTTCGGAGAAGCCCATGTACCAGTCCGGCTGTGAACCGGCGGTGACTTCAGAGGGGTTATACGGTCCGTAGGCCCAAACCGGGTTGATCTGAATCAGGGCACCCATCACCGCGATGAAGCCGAAGACGATGAAGAAGAATCCACCGGCTTTTGCCATGTAGACCGGCAGCATCGGGTAGCCGACGACGTTGTCGTTCGTGCGGCCAGCGCCCGGCCACTGGGTGTGCTTGTGGTACACCAACAGCAGCATGTGCGCGCCGATCAGGCCGAGCAAAATTGCCGGGATCAACAAGACGTGAGCGATGTAGAGCCGCGGGATAATGATGTCGCCGGGGAACTCGCCACCGAAGATGAAGAACTCGACGTAGGAGCCAACCAGCGGCACCGAACGGACCATTCCGTCGACGAAGCGAAGGCCGGTGCCTGACAACAGATCGTCGGGCAGCGAGTAGCCGGTGAAACCAGCGACCATGCCGATGCTGAGCAAGCCAACGCCGATGAGCCAGTTGATTTCACGCGGCTTGCGGTATGCGCCCGTGAAGAACACGCGGAGCATGTGGGCCATCATCGCCGCCACAAACAGGGCCGCGGCCCAGTGGTGAATCTGGCGAATCAGCAGGCCGCCACGAATGTCGAACGAGATCTTCAACGTTGAGGAATATGCCTGGGACATTTCGATGCCGCGAAGTGGGAGGTAGGAACCCTTGTATTCGACCTCGGCCATGCTGGGCACGAACCACAGCGTCAAGAAGACGCCGGTGAGCAAGATGACTACGAAACTCCACAGGGCAATTTCGCCGAGCATGAAGGACCAGTGCTCGGGGAATACCTTGCGCAGGTTCTTCTTGCCAGCCCCGGCTAGACCGAGGCGATCGTCGAGCCAGCCGACCGGGCCAGAAAGGGCCTTGCCAGTGGGGGACTCTTCAATCTTGGTGAAGGTGCTCTTGCTCATGCGTCACCGCCGAACTTCTCGTTGAGCTTCTTTTGGTCACGGGCTAGTTCGGGGTAGCTCGGGGTCACGATGTCAGGGAAGTCGCTAACCGCGATCAAGAACCCCTCAGAGTCAACCGCGAGCGGCAACTGGGGGAGTGGACGGTAGGCCGGGCCGAAGATGACCGTGCCGTTGTTTGCCAAGTCGAAGGTCGACTGGTGGCACGGGCAAAGCAGGTGGTGCGTCTGCTGTTCCCACAGGCTGATTGGGCAGCCGACGTGAGTGCAGATCTTGGAGAAGCACAAGATTCCGTCAACGCCCCAGTTCTCACGGCCCTTAGCAGCAGTGATGTCTTCGGGTCGCATGCGAACGACGATTACGGCAGCCTTGGCCTTTGCCTGCATCAATGCGGTGCCATGGATTACGGGGTGTCCTTCTTCGTCTTCTTCGAAGAAGATCGCCGGCTCGGCGTTGACTAGTTCGCCAACACTGAGGTCACCTGGCTTGATCGGGGTGCCGGAAACGTCGTTGACGACGCGCATGCCCTTCTTCCACACCGTGTTGGTGTGTCCATAGGGGAGCGGACCGAGGTCGCGCAGCATGACAATCGCCGGCAAACCTAGGGCAGCGACTGCACCGAGCAGGCTGTTGCGGATAAGTGGGCGCCGGGCGATGCCGCTCTCATTGACGCCTGCGCTGATGTCTTCCAAAACCGCCGAACGGTCGTCATCGCTGGACTTTGCCGGGTGGCGCAGCTCGACTATTTCGTGATCGCCCATGAGCTTCTTGGCCCATTGGATGATGCCGATGCCGATAAGAAGTAGGGCAGTGCCCAAAGTCAGCCCGAGGAAGAAGTTCTGGGCAGACCAGCCGCCGAACGCATCGCCGTCTGCCGGATCGCCGAACGCGAAGACGCGAACATCTGAACCAATGCTGAAGTAGGCGACGCAGAATCCGATCAGGAGCAACGTGGCGACACCGAACATGGTCGCGATTTGGCGCTCGGTGCGCCGCTCCTGGTTGGCGTCTACGTCCTGGGGCCGGTATTGGTGCTCGCCCAAGCCGGGATCCTTGATCGGATCGCCGACTGGCGAGTTGGTGGTTTCAACCTCGTTGCTCATCGCTTCTTAGTCCTCGTTCCGTGCATACCGATCCAGACTGCGAATCCGGTCAAGACGCCAATTCCGATGAACCAGACGAACAAGCCGTCAACGACTGGACCAAGTCCGCCGCCGCCGATGCCGCCGTCATTGCCCTGCTGCTGAACAGTCTTGATGTAGGCGATTACGTTTAGCTTTTCTTCTGGCGTCATCAGCTCGTCGGAAAAGACCGGCATCTGTTGGGGACCGGTAACCATGGCCTCGTAGATGTGGGCCGGGGCTACACCCTTGAGTGACGGTGCGAACCGGCCAGAGGGCAGCGCGCCGCCGGCGCCGACAGAGTTGTGGCACGCGGTGCAGTTAGTGCGGAAGAACTCGCCACCTTCGGAGATGCCTTTTTTGCCGACCTTGGTCCAGTCGACGTCCTCGGCGGACGGACGAGCCGGGCCGGGCGCCAACGACGCAACGTAGGTCGCGATCTGGTCGATCTCTTCCTGGGTGTATTCGACGTCCTTGCGAAGAGCCTGCGGAGCAGTCTGAGCCATCGGCATCCGGCCGGTCTCCATTTGGAAACCAACCGCCGCTGCGCCAACACCGATCAGCGAGGGGCCGTAGTTGCCAGCTTTGCCATCTTTGCCGACGGTAGTGATGCCCTCGGCGTTCAAACCGTGGCAGCTAGCGCAACCGACCAAGAAAAGCTGACGACCGGCTTCAATTTGCGAAACGCTCGAAGCTTCGGCCTTAGCCGGTTCGGGCGCTACCGCTGAATAAAGTCCACCGGTTAACAGCAGGCCTACTGCGAGAAGTAGGAGTCCCGCTAGGGGGTGCCGGCGGTGTGTCGAAAGTTTCCGCACCGAAAACCTCGTTCCTGAAGATTGTTTCTGTCCATGAGAGATACCTCGGGAGGCTTGCCACCCGATTCTCGGACCCACGCGTTCGGCTCAGCGTAGCGAGAGTCTTGTCAAACGTGTGTAGTTAGGTTCGCCTATCTGACAGGTTGTCAGCGAATGATGTAGATCGCCGCAAACAGCGCGACCCAAACAACGTCAACGAAGTGCCAGTAGTAGGAGACAACGATGGCCGATACTGCCTGCTCGTGAGTGAACTTACGAGCAGCGTAGGTGCGGCCAATGACCAGCAAGAAGGCGATGAGGCCGCCGATGACGTGCAAACCGTGGATGCCGGTAGCCAGGTAGAAGAGGCTGCCGTAGGCCGAACTCTGAATGGTCAACCCTTCGTGGATCAGCTCGGCGTATTCAGTTGCCTGACCGCCAATGAAGATCGCACCCATGATGAAGGTGAGGATGAACCACCGGCGCATACCAGCCGCGTCGCCCTTGGCAGCGGCGTAGACGCCTAGCTGACAGGTGACCGAGGACAGCACGAGAATCGTAGTGTTGACCGCAGCAAAGGGGACGTTCAACAACGCTGTTTCTTGGGCCCAAAGCTCTGGCGCTACAGAGCGCACAGTGAAGTAGGCCGCGAACAATGTTGCGAAGAACATCAACTCGCTAGCAAGCCAAACGATGGTGCCGACCGTCACATAAGACGGACGGCCTTCAACGCCATGAAGTCGGGACGCGGGGATCGCAGAAGTAGTCGCCACCCACTCATTATGTACGATGCGAACGTGAGTGAGCATCAGACCCTTCGTGTCCTGATCTACAGCGACGATTCGCAAGAGCGATCTGCGATCGTTGCCGCCATTGGATCGCGGCCCCATCCAGACCTACCAACAGTTGAATTTGTTGAGTGTGCGACCGAGCCTGCCGTGTGGCAGAACCTCGATAGCGGCGGATTTGACTTGGCAATTCTCGACGGTGAATCCGTCCCAGCTGGTGGGATGGGAATCGCCCGCCAGATGAAGGACGAGCTTTACCAGGGACCGCCGTCGCTGTTGATCACGGCTCGGCCCGATGACGCGTGGCTGGCAACTTGGTCGCGCGCCGACGCCGTCGTGTCGCGGCCGCTGGATCCGTTCCGGTTGGCCGAGTCGGTAATCGAGCTTCTTCGGGGCAGGGCCAAGCCAGCCGATAGCGCAGCACCAACGGGCGCATGACGCTTAGTTGGCCGAGCCTGCTGACAGATTTGTTGGCGGGCGTCGACCTTGCGCCCGAAGCAACTAACTGGGCGATGGGTGAGATTCTTTCCGGAGATGCCACTGGCGCCCAGATTGCCGGCTTTGCCGTTGCGCTTCGGGCTAAGGGCGAGACTGCGGCCGAACTCCAGGGACTAGTCAACGCGATGTACGCCAAGGCGACCACTTTGGAGGTTTCCGAGCGAGTCGTGGACATCGTCGGCACCGGCGGCGACATGGCCAAGACGGTGAACATTTCGTCGATGGCCGCGGTCACGACCGCTGGTGCCGGGGTGGGTGTGATCAAGCACGGAAACCGAGCCGCCTCGAGCGCTTCAGGCACCGCAGACGTTTTCGAGAAGCTCGGGGTGCGGCTGGACGTTCCGGCCGAAAAAGTGCTGGACGTCTACCGCGAAACCAAGATGACCTTTTGCTTCGCGCCGGTTTTCCATCCGTCGATGCGGTTCGCCGGTCCGGCGCGCCGCGAACTCGGGATCCCGACCTTTTTCAATTTTCTCGGCCCGCTGACCAACCCGGCGCGTGCGGCCGCTTCGGCCATCGGTTGTGCCGACTTAGCGATGGCGCCGCTGATGGCGCAAGTTTTGGCTGATCGCGGCGCTGACGCTTTTGTATTCCGGGGCGAGGACGGACTTGACGAGATCACCGTCACCGGAGCAACCCGATTTTGGGTAGTTGCAGCTGGCCAAGTGCATCAAGAACTACTTGACCCCACCGAACTGGGGGTCTCGTTGGCTCCAGCAGAATCGTTGCGCGGTGGTGAACCTGAATACAACGCAGACGTTTTCCGCCGAGTGTTGGCTGGTGAAACTGGACCCATCCGCGACGCAGTCGTGCTGAATGCTGGTGCGGCGATTGCGGCCCACGAGGCGGCGGCCGGCACTCTTGTCGAACGTCTGAGCGCAGGCATGGCTCGTGCCGCCGATTCGATTGATTCGGGTGCTGCCCAAGCCACGCTCGAGCGTTGGGTCGAGTCAACGACCCGGCACAGCAGCTGAGCGAATCGATCAGTCCAGACCGATGCTGAAAGCGTCCTCAAGGTCGTGTTGGCTAAATGCCCGGAACGCGATTTGGGTTTGAGTCGAGAGCACCCCGGGGACCTTATTTAGCCGGTCGGCAATTACCGCAGCGATCTCGTCATGGGTGCGTACCCGCACCATCGCGATCAGGTCGTGGTCGCCGGTGACGGAGTAGACCTCGCTGACGCCGGGAAGGTCGGCGATGGCGGCGCCGGTCTCGGCAATTTTGGAAACCTCAACCTGGACAAAAACGATGGCAGTGATCACTTGATCAGCCTAGCGTCGGAAGTGGGGCAATTTCGAACCGTTTTCCGTGCCGGCCTGCTGCTGGCCATGGCCAAACCCAGCGCCCGCGGATAAGTCGGACGTTTTGACTCTCTAGCCAGTTGAGCAACAGTTCTGACTCTTCGACCAACGCTGACGGCATTGGCAAGGTTTTTGCGGTGACAGTTTCGGCCGAAAGCACCAAGTCGTCTACCCACGCTTGGACTCGGTCGCCGCTGGCGGCAACCAGCGAACTCATCAGCCCGGTCGCTGCCAGTCTGCCGTGGCGGATCACATGCACTTCCCAGCCAGAGTCGATGGGGGCGGCAGCCACCAGCTCGGCTTCCTGGGCGAGCGAGGTAAGTCGCTGCGTCCGGCTGAGGGCCTCGACTAGTGCGGCCGTGCGGTCGCGTTCGGTCGCGGCATCTTCGAATTTCTGGTCACCGGCAAGAGCGAGCATCTGCTGCTCGCTGTGGGAAACAACGTCTATCGGATCTATCGACATCGCAGTTCGCAGGCGGTCAATCTCGCTGCCGTATTGGTCACCAGCACCGGCTGGATCGCACGGGGCTAAGCACTGACCGATCTCGGCTTGAATGCACGCACTTTGAGTTGGGACTACCGGCAGCTTCCCGCCGCATTGACGAACCTGAAACGTCGAATGCAAAGCGGCCATCGCCATTTCGGCCTTGCGCCTGCTGGTAAATGGGCCAAGGTGCGTTGCGCCTTGGGTGACAGTTCGAACAATGGAAATCCGGGGCCAAGGTTCGTCGGTTAGCCGCAGCCACGAAACTCGTTCGGGAAACTTCGACCGGCGGTTATACGGCGGCCGGTATCGGTCTATCAGTCGCAGTTCGCGAATTGCGGCTTCGACCGCACTGGCGCAAACAACATGATCGATGCGTTCGGCTAGGGCGATCATTTCGCCCATCCGGCTTCTCGTTTCAGAAGAGGTGAAATAGGTGCGAACGCGCTTGCGCAGCGACTTTGAAGTGCCGACATAGAGGACCTCGTCTGCTGAGTCGCGGAAAAGGTAAACCCCTGGGGCGTCTGGCAACGAATCGGCCAGATGGCGTTTTTGGCGCTGAGCTTTTGAAATCTTCGTGCTGAAGGCCGCGACTTCTTCGACGGTACTCACATTGAATGAGCCGAGGCGCTCGAAGAGGGCGTGGAGGACGTCGACGGTGGCGCGGGCGTCGGTGAGTGCGCGGTGGTCAGGTTCCACACTGGAAAAGCGGGCGCTCAAGGTGGACAGTTTCATGTTCGGCACCTCGTCACGCGAAAGGACCCGGCGGGCCAATTTGACTGTGTCGATGACGTCGTTGCCTGGCCAAGAGATTCCTAGCTCTTTGGCGGCGTGTTTGAGGAAACCCAAATCGAAGCCGGCGTTGTGGGCGACTAGAACCGTGTCGCGACTGAAATCGAGGAAAGCCGGGAGTACCTCGCTGATGGGGGGAGCCTGGCTGACCATCTGGTCGGTTATTCCGGTGAGAACGGTGATGAATGCAGGGATCGCTTGGTTGGGATTTACCAAGGTGGCGAACTCGCCGAGGACTTGACCGCCACGAACTTTTACCGCGCCGACTTCGGTGATTGCTGCGCCTTTGGCAGGTGACCCACCTGTCGTCTCCAGGTCGACGACGCAGAAGGTGGTTTCGTGCAGCAGGCGACCGCCCCAGTCGAAACTGGGATCGTCGAATGCCTGTTGAGTCAACGCCATAAAACGACCTTAGAACCCGTCGCCGACGGTTCTTCGTTCGCGGGCAGTTGACGCAGTTTCCAAAAGTGTCAGTTCGGGTGTTTAGTTTCTCTGCCATGAACGAAATGGATGTCGATCAGCCCGTGGTTGTTGACTGCGATACCTGCTTAGTCAGGTGTGCGGCCGTGTGCGCCGACTGTGTTGTTTCGGTCTTACTCGGACCGCCACCTGAGCGCCTAGAGTTCGATCCGCACGAGCAAGCGGCCTTAGCTGCGTTGGCTGGGACCGGGCTTATCCCGCCACTGCGGTTGGTGGCTTCGGTGCCAGCACTTCAAGAAGGTGATTTAGGTTTCACTGCCCAGACTCGCGACGCCGCAAGTTGAACCTGATACCGAGGCGAACTAAAGTGTTTTCTTGTGTCGCCGACGGCGGCACCGCCGAGTCATTGCAGTCGAGTCGATTTACGTCGATCCGAGCGATGAGCCGGGGACCCAAGGTAATTGGGGTGAATCAGTTGGTCCGCCGACTGTAGGGCAACCTAGGCCCGAACCCGTCAGCTCACCTGGTAGGCGTCGAGGTATCGCAGGAGAATTTGTGCGCTTTAGCAAAACTGCCGTTTCGGTTGCGGCTGCAGCCATTGTTGCGACGGGATCGTTTGTCTTGGTCTCTCCGGCGCAAGCCGAGCCCGAGGTGACCGCCGCCGACGTCGAAAAGTCTTTCGACAAGGCGGAACGTGCCAACGAGCAGCTAAACCAACTAACCGAAGATGCCGAAGAGCTAGATCAGCGGATCAGTGAGGTCTCTGCAGAGATCCGCCAAATCAGCAAGATTTACCAGACTCAGCGCAACGAACTCGGCGCCGATATTGTCGCCCAGCAGATGGCACAGCCACTTGGCCCGACGGTTGGCCTGTTGTCCAGTGGCGACCCGGACCAGTTCCTCGACGGACTGAGCGCAATCGATGCGCTAAACACGACTCGTGCCGATGCCCTCGCTTCTTTTAGCAAGACTCGAGTAGAGCTAAAGAAGCGCGAAGCGCAACTTTCCGAACACGAAAAGGTATTGGCTAAGAAGGTCAAGAAGGCCGCAAAGGTCAAAGACCAGATGCAGGCCGATTACGCCTCGGCCAAGTCTGACTACGCGCTCCTGAGCGCAGCGGCCCAGTCGGCGATGAGCGAAAGCGATATCACTGCGGTGCGCAACGCAGGTTCTGGTGCGGCCAAGAAGGCAATCGCTTTTGCGATGAACCAACTCGGCGACCCGTACGTCTACGGCGGCACTGGTCCAAACAGCTGGGATTGTTCTGGACTGGTGATGAAGGCATATGCGGCCGCGGGCGTTTCCCTGCCTCGAGTCGTTAGCCCGCAGATGGCCGCCGGCCGCCGGGTCTCGGCTGCTGACCTGCAGCCCGGTGACTTGGTCGCCTACCCGAGCATGTCCCATATCGGTATCTACCTGGGTGGCGGCAAAGTTATCCATGCTCCTCGGCCAGGCAAGAGCGTCGAGATCACCAGTTTGTCAGCCGGATTCGGCGTCTACGCCCGCGTATCCTGACGCTGAACTGCTAAACACCTAGCCGCGCGGAACGAGCGCGACTATCCCGCCGGTGGCACCGGTGTAAATTTCGCCGTTCGGCCCGAGATAGGTGGCGGCGTAATGGTTGTTCACCATTGGCCCTGAGCCGGCCCGAACTCGCCACATTGCCTCCCCGGTCGTGGCGTCCAGCGCGGTGAAGTACCAGGCGTCAATGCCCCAAATTGAGTCTTTTCGGGTGTAGCTGACGAGTACGCCTGTGGTGCTGCCTTTGGAAACCACTGAGGGGATAGTGATTTCGGAGTTCTCCCAGACGCGCTGGCAACCGCTGCCGTCGGGGTTCACGTCAATGCGAGCCAATCCCGGTTCGCTGGCGCGACCGTTCGTGGCCGTGACCAGGCTGTAGCCGTAGTTGTTCTCCACGAAGAGCGATTTGCCCATCGCGATGAGCGAGTTGTCGGTGGCGCTTTTGTGCTTTGCAAACACCGGGACGCGACACACTTCTCTTGCACCTAGGGCCAGACCAGCTGAGGTGTCATAAACGACTACGTTCATTTGCGGATCGGCGTTGTCGGTGATGGCCACGAACCGCTCGTCCAGCATGAGCGTCGGAGTGGTTCCTGAAGCGCGACTGGTCTGCCCGGGTTTGAGGCGGGTACCGCGGTCGTAACTTTCGCGCCATCGCACCGTGGGTTTGCCGTCCACCACCTCGGCAAACACCAGTTCTCTTGAAGTCACCAGGTAGGCGCCACCGCCTTTGGACACGGCGAAGGAGTTTTCGATATCCGCATTGGCAAATCGAATGCCCTCGATCTGGCCAGTGGGCAGGTCTAGCACGCCAACCGACCCGAGTTGTCCCACAATCCACCAGTAGCCACTGGTATCTGGCAGCGCCGAGTTGATCCCCTCGCCGGGTGCCAAAACGCTCGACACATCAAATTCGTCGACCTTGGAGATTGCGGGCCGACCAGCAGCGTCCATGGTCCTCCACCGGGTAATGCGGCCATCGGCGGTCGGCAGCACCACCTGCTGCTGCTCATCCAGTACCGCATAGCCTCCGCCGGCGAAGTTGGTGGCGAAATCAGTTCGGAACGGTCGGTCGGCGACGTGTTTTCGAGCCAGCACTTCCAGCGAATGCGGATCCAGCACATTGAGCGTGACTTTCGTGGGATTAACGCACACGCCAATCAGTCGTCCGGCCGAATCAAACAGGATCGAGGCGCACACTCCGCCGAGGTGCCGTCGGACCACTTCGGCCTTGCGCGGATCGACCACGCCCCGACCAAAGTACGCGTCGGTCATCGCGCCGTCATGGTGGATGTTGCTGTTGGGGTTAGGCGCGAGAAACGCACTCTGGGCGGGGGAGTTCGACTCAAATTCGGCCGTTGGGTTGATCGTTTCGAAGTCAAGATCGGCAGCCAGCAGGCCCGACACCGGCGCGCTAGGAATCGACGAGCCGAGCGCACCGATTACGCCGAGGACGGCGAACCCCACGAGTAGGGCCGAAGTTGTTCGACGGCCAAGATGCGTGGCCGTCGAATCAGTTCGGCGCGGCCACAGCCGAACTACTAAAACCAGCGCGCCAACTGCGGCCAAGCCAAGCGGAATCGCGTGAAGTGCCGCCGCGGCGAACGTCGCATCGCGCAACGGCCGAACCAAAGCAGTCAGAAGGCCGATTGCCGAAAATACGCCAGCGCTAATGAGTGCGCCGCGAGAAAGTCGCGGTACTGCGACCGCAACCAGCACCAAGACCACCGGGATCAACGAAGTGAGCAACGGCAAACTGGAAGTAACGGTTGCCGCAAGATCTGCGCGCGCTGCTTGGGCGCCAACCGCGCGCGGCGCAGTGAGCAGGTTGTCTGCCGTGCTGATCGGTGAAGCGATCGTCAGTGCTTGGGCAATCAAAAAGCATTGCAAAAGGCGCGTCGTGGACGGTAAATAACTCATGGGCACCCTTTGGGAAAAGTTGGCCCCAATTCTGTCAGTTGCCGCGCCCCTTTTCGGCTTTTGGCTAGCGCACATAAAGCGACTCAATAAGGTCGTGCGAGTCGCGCAACACCATATGGCGCTTCACTTTGAACGACGGGGTCAAATAGCCGTTCTCCTCGGTCCAGTCATCGGTGACGACGACGAACTTTCGGATCGCTTCAGCGCGTGAAACTTGGGTGTTTGCGTCGTCTATCGCGGACTGAATCTGCTCGAGGAGTTCAGGGTCGTCCAGTTTTCCTTCCCAAGCTTCGGGATCCACGGTTACCAGGGCCGCAATAAAGGGCTTGCCCTCGCCGACTACGAGGCATTGGCTCACCAACGGGTGCGCCCGCACCCGATCCTCCAGAATCGCCGGAGAGACATTCTTGCCGCCGGCGGTGACGATGATTTCCTTCTTGCGCCCGGTGATCTTCACGAAGCCGTCTTCGGTGATTTCGCCGAGGTCTCCGGTCTTGAACCAGCCGTCGACATCAAGCACTTCTGCGGTCGCGGCCTCGAAGTTCCAGTAGCCCTGGAAAACCTGCGGGCCGCGGAACTGCAATTCGCCGTCGTCGGCGACTCGAACTTCGACGCCAGGGAAAGGTACTCCGACGGTGCCGATCCGCTGCTGTTTGACTGTGTTTGCGGTCAGTGCGGCAGTGGTTTCGGTAAGCCCGTAGCCTTCCAAAACGTTAAAGCCGATGCCCCGATAGAAGTGGCCGAGTCGATCGCCCAGCGGCGCGCCACCGGAGATTGCGTATTCAGCCTTTCCGCCAAGGGCCGCGCGCAACTTTCCGTAAACGAGCTTGTTGTAGACCGCATGCTTGGACCGAAGCGCCAATGAGGGTTTCCCGTCTTCGGTCGCGCGGCTGTAGGCGATGGCAGTGCGAACCGCGGCGTCAAAAATCTTGCCCTTGCCTTCGGCGTAGGCCTTCGTGCTTGCGGTATTGAATACCTTCTCAAAGACACGGGGGACCGCCAACACGAAGGTGGGCTGGAAAGTTCCCAGATGGCCAACCAAATCGGCGATATCGGCCGTATGGCCCAACACTGCGCCCCAACGAATCGCGCCTACCTGGATGATCCGGGCGAAAATGTGCGCCAACGGCAGGAAAAGCAGCGTCGAGGCATCCGGGCGGGCGAACAACTCAGGTAGTTGGGTCATCGCGCCTTGGAGCTCAGCGCGGAAGTTCGCGTGAGAGAGTTCGCAACCTTTGGGCCTTCCAGTGGTTCCAGAGGTGTAGATCAAAGTGGCGAAATCGTCCTGAGTCACCGCAGCGCGACGTGCTTCAAGTGCCTCGTCAGAGATGTCAGTGCCGTCGGCAGCCAAAGCGCCAAGGACGTCGTCGATTGGCCGGATTACTCGCAGTTCGGGCGCTTCGGACTTTGCTTCGTCGATCCGGCCGAGGTGCTCGTGGCTCTCGTAGAAAATATGGGTGGCACCAGAATCGGACAGAATCCAGCTGATCTGGCTAGCCGAGGAGGTTTCGTAGATCGGGACCGTTGTCGCGCCGATCCACCAGTTTGCGTAGTCCAGCACAGTCCACTCGTAGCGGGTCTTGGCCAAGATCGAGACGCGCGCTCCTGGCCCTACGCCGGTAGCCATCAGGCCCTTAGCGGCCGCGGTCACCTCGTCATGGAATTGCGAAAGAGTGACATCGGCCCAGCCGTCACCAACCATTCGCCGCAACGCGACATGGTCTGAATCCTGGGGCAGCCGGTCCAAAATATCTTGGCTTAGCGTTCCCCAGTTGGTGTTGCTGGCTGTGTTCGACGATGCAGTAGTCACAGGTAGCACCGTACTCGGCCGTCGGCGTGCTGATCAACGCCGATAGGCTTTAACCACCCGGCGAGGAGGTGGACATGGCGCGCACTGTTAGTGACATCATCATTGATGCTCCAGCAGCACAAGTGATGTCCGTGATCGCGGACTTCGACAACTATCCCCAGTGGGCCACCGGGATGCAGGTCGTTGAAATTTCCGCCGAGAAGAACGACGGTCGCCCAACCGAGGTGCGATTTAATCTGGACTCCCCGCCAATCCGCGACACCTTCACGCTGCGCTATTTGTGGCAGGGCGACGACCGAGTCTCGTGGTGTTTGGTTCCTGAGGACGAAACGATGCTGACGGCGATGGACGGCTCATACACGTTGGACGCGGTGGCGGGCGGTCGAACGCGAGTGACCTATCACCTTTCGGTAGATCTGAAACTGCCGATTTTGGGGATGCTCAAGCGCAAGGCAGAGAAGGTCATTGTCGATAGTGCGCTTCGCGGCTTGAAGAAGCGAGCGGAGAATCCAGCGGGTGCCTGATTCGTTGGCAGTTGGCTTGGACATAGGTGGCACCAAGATCGCCGCTGGCCTAGTCGATGCCCAGGGCGAAGTACTGGAATTCAGGAAGACCCAAACCCCTACCGGCAGCGCAGCTGAACTCCTTGACGAGGTCGATCGACTGGTTCGTGAATTGACCGCAGTCGGCACTGCAACCTCGATCGGCATTGGTGCGGCCGCCTACATCGATAGGAGCGCCGACCGGGTGGCGTTCTCGCCGCACCTGCCTTTGCGCGATGAACCGTTGCGAGCCCAAGTGGCCGAACGTACTGGCCTGCCCACGGTGGTCGACAACGACGCAAACGCGGCGGGCTGGGCCGAGTGGCGATTTGGAGCGGCCCGAGGCGAAGATTCGGTCGTGCTGGTCACGGTGGGTACTGGCCTCGGCGGCGCGATTGTGCTGAACGGTGAACTCGTTCGCGGCGCAACTGGGATGGCCGCGGAGTTCGGGCACCAGCGATTCGTCGCAGACGGGCCGGCCTGCGAATGCGGAAATTTCGGTTGCTGGGAGCAATTCGCCAGCGGACGGGTGTTGGATCGTCGAGCCCAAAGTGCGATCGCCTCGGGGGACCAGATCGGCTCGACGCTCATCGAACTTGCCGGATCGGCCGAGCACGTCGACGGCAGCACGGTTAGTGAGCTTGCACTCCTTGGCAACCAAGAAGCGATCAGTTGGTTGGCCGACCTAGGCGAGGCTTTGGGGATTGGGCTGGCCAACCTTGCCGCAGTTCTAGATCCGGGGATTTTCGTTATCGGCGGCGGAGTTTGCCAAAACGAAGAGTTACTCCTCGAGCCGGCAAGGCGGGCGTTCGCTCAGCAACTGACAGGTCGGGGACATCGCAAGTCAGCGAAAATTGTCGCAGCAGAACTGGGGAATCAGGCAGGACTAGTTGGGGCAGCGGATTTGTCGCGGCACTAGATCGCCGAACCGTCATCACTTTGAACTGCGTCAGTATCCGGGTCCTGCGGCCGAGTCAAAATCAGATAGACCAAAGCGCCGGCCGACGACAGCACCGCAGCGGCGGTCAGGACTGCCGGCAAGGTCCGCGAAAGCAGCGCCGCGCCCAATAGAACCACCGGACCGGCGGCGAGCGCAGCCAACGCTGCCCAGCGCCGCTGGTCGGGAAGTTCCACTGGGGCAACTTGACGGTAGAACTCGTCGCCAGATTCGTCGCGGTCCTCATCAGCTGGCTCGGCCGGCCTAGCTATTTCAGCAGCCACCTGCTCGGCGGCGAGTAGTTCGGCGTTCGCGTCGAGCAATTCGCCAGCATCGGGATCAAAATCTAGGCCAGCGATAATCTGTTCGAAATCTTGCGGGTCGTTTGCCACCTTGGTTCAACTCGCAGTCTTTGGCGCCTGCGTCCTGATGAACTCCGCTGACCGTTCCATGATGAATTCTGCTTCGTAATCGAGGGTGGCGACGTGGAAACTGTCAGTCAGTTCGATTAGTTCACGGTGTGCCGACCCGAGCGAACTCATCAGCAGCTTCGATGAGGTCTCATCGACGACGTGGTCCTGGTTCGACCGGAACATGAGCATCGGGGTATCGATTTGGCCGAGTCGTTTTCTAACATCTGACCACATCTGTAATTGCGAGGCGAGTGCCTTCAGTGGCGTGCGGTCGTAACCGATTTCATCCTTGCCGGGCATGGCTATGTCGTTGCCGATACCGGGCAGCGAACCAATCACTTTGCTCATCGCAGGGACGAACTTCAAGTCAAGTCGCTTCAGCGCGATGGCTGGGTTGACTAAGACCAGCGCACCGACGTCCTCGGGTCGGTAGGCGGCCAAACGCAGGGCCAAAGCCCCACCCATTGACAAACCGCAGACGGCAACCCAGTCACATTTTGACTGCAATCGTGTCAAGGCTGCGTCGACCTCGCCGTACCAGTCGCGCCACGTGGTCGTGTTCATTTCCTGCCAAGTCGTGCCGTGCCCGGGTAGACGTGGCACCGAGACCGTGAAGCCTTCGTTGGCTAGGTATTCGGCCCACGGCTTCATCGAAGCGGGGGAGCCGGTGAAACCATGGCACAGCAGAACACCAAGTCGTCCGCCGTCGGCCTCAAATGGCTCAGCGCCGGCCTTGATTCCAGGTGTCTGTTCGGGGGTTTGTGCGTTAGACATATGGCAATCGTGCCCCATGCGCACCCAAACACGGCAGTGGGACGGTAATGTCACTCGCGTGTTCTATTGGTTCCTCAAATTCCTCGCCTTGGGTCCGCTCCTCAAGCTGATTTTTCGTCCGTGGGCCGAAGGAACCGAAAACGTACCCCGCGAAGGCGCGGTAATTCTCGCCAGCAATCACCTGTCGTACAGCGACTGGCTGTTCATGCCCTTGGTGATTCCGCGGCGGGTCACCTTCGTGGCCAAAGCGGAGTATTTTGAAGGCACCGGCTTCAAAGGCTGGTTCCAGCGCACTTTCTTTTCCGGCGCCGGCCAGGTGCCGATTGACCGCAGCAGCGGTTCGGCGGCCGCCGGTGCGATTCGGACGCAACTGCGACTGCTTGAAGAGGGCGAGGTGTGCGGGATTTACCCCGAAGGCACGCGCTCGCACGACGGGAAGCTTTACCGCGGTCGAACCGGTGTTGCCCGGATCGCCCTAGAGTCAAAGGCCAAGGTCATTCCCGTGGCCGTAATCAACACCGACGTGGTCGCACCTCCGGGAAAGATCTTCGGTCGTTACGCCCGCCCTGGCGTCCGGTTCGGTGAGCCGCTGGACTTCAGCAGGTATGAGGGGATGGAAGACGATCGTTACATCCTGCGTGCCATCACCGACGAGATCATGTACGAAATCATGAACCTTTCCGGTCAGGAGTACGTCGACCTCTACGCCCAAGACGCGAAGAAGCGCGACAAAGACCGCGAACGTCAGTTGGCCAAGGAACGCGCAAAGGCCGAAGCCGAAGAGGTCTGGGACGAGATCTCGGAGTAGGCCCGAACGCATTTGGGTGCCACGCGATCACTTCGCTTGCTCGCGTATCCTTTCGGGGTGAGCATCCCCACCCTTGAACAACTCCGTGCGATAGGCGCTGCCCAGCAGCCCACGTACCCCGATCTGGCCGCCCGTGATCGGGCAGTGGAGACACTGCGGAAGATGCCGCCACTGGTTTTTGCCGGCGAGTGCGATTCGCTCCGCGACAAACTGGCTGCGGTGTCCAGGGGAGAGGCGTTTTTGCTCCAAGGTGGGGACTGCGCCGAAACCTTCGAGGGCGTAACTGCCGAGAACGTGCGCAACAAATTGCGAGTGTTGTTGTCGATGGCAGTGGTGTTGACCTACGGCGCGAGCGTCCCAGTGGTCAAGGTGGGTCGTCTCGCTGGCCAGTACGCCAAGCCGCGTTCCAGCGATAACGAGACGCGTGATGGAGTCACCCTGCCCGCCTACCGCGGTGATGCAGTAAACGGGTTCGATTTCACCTCCGAGGCACGGATCCCGAATCCGCAGCGGCTAGTTGATGTCTACAACGCTTCGAGCGCCACGTTGAACTTGGCGCGCGCGTTCACCACCGGCGGATATGCCGATTTGCGCCAGATGCACGAGTGGAACACCGACTTCGTGCGCAACAGTCCGGTTGGCGAACGCTACGAACGCATTGGTGACGAGATCGATCGTGCCTTGGCGTTCATGGACGCGATGGGCGTGGATTCAGAACAACTCCACACGGTGGACTTCTACTCCTCGCACGAGGCGCTGGTGCTCGAGTACGAGCACGCGCTTACTCGGATTGATTCGCGAACCGAACAGCCGTACGACGTGTCTGCGCATATGGTCTGGATCGGGGAACGTACTCGTCAACTCGACGGCGCGCATGTCGAATTGCTGAGCCGGATCGCGAACCCGGTAGGCGTCAAATTGGGCCCGACCACGACCGCTGATGATGCACTCGCGCTTTACGAGAAGTTGAACCCAGAGCGCATCGCGGGCAAAGTCACGTTCATCACCCGATTCGGCGCGGGCCGGATTCGCGACCTGCTGCCGACGTTGGTTGAAAAAGTTACGGCCGCTGGGGCCGAGGTCGCTTGGGTCACCGACCCGATGCACGGAAACACTTTTGCCACCGACAACGGCTACAAAACTCGCGATTTCGATTCAGTAATAGATGAGTTGCGCGGCTTCTTCGAAGTGCACCGAGCGCTGGGTACTTGGCCGGGCGGGATCCACGTCGAACTAACAGGTGACGACGTCACCGAGTGCGTCGGCGGCGGGATGAAACTGTCTGCCCAAGACTTAGAGCACCGCTATGAGACTCTCTGCGATCCGCGACTGAACCGGGCGCAGTCCTTGGAGTTGGCTTTCTTGGTGTCGGAGATGTTGGCCGGTCGCAGCTGACGGCTTTTCACCGACCGGTCAAGGGAAACCGACCGGCCTAGGACAAGAACACGGTCACACTTGAGCCGCGTTTTACCTTCGA
>JAKPAQ010000555.1 GCA_029779385.1 Actinomycetes bacterium
GCTTTGCTCGCCACCGCTTTGCTACCGTTTGCGCTTCGGTTCAAAGCGCTGCTGGTTGCCACACTACTGCTCGTTTTGGTGTTATTGCGACCCGAGAACCTTGTCAGTACGCCGTTCGCCAAGCATTATGGACTCGATTATTACCACGGCAAACTGGGTTTGATGTTCGCCATCGGCGCAGTATTTTCGACGTGGCGACAACACTTCTCACCAACGTGGTGGCACGGCGCGCTGGGTCTGCTGCTAATGGTTTGGCTGCCGGAATCCTCGCTAAAGACAGCGGCTTACGCAGTCTCCATGGCCGTCACCGTGCTCGGCTTGGCAACACACTCGAAGTGGCATGCGGCGCTTCCCGAGCGTATGGGCGACTGGTCATATGGCTTTTACCTCTACGGCTTTCCCGTCCAGCAGTTGCTCTCGCTTCACGGCGTACACCAAAGTTCAGGTTTTGTCGGCTATGTCGTCGCCAGCACATTCTGCACCGCGATCGCCGCGGCTACGTCATGGTACTTGGTCGAGCGACCGTGGCTACGCAAGACCTCGCGGGGGCAATCCGCTGGCCCCGAGCGAGTGAGGGTTCGCCGATAGGGCAGGTCGCGTGACGAGTCGTCCGGATCATCTCCTTCGCCAAAGTCGCAGTAACCAGGTGAGTGCATTTGTGCGGGGCGCAGTCTCGGCGGTCGGGTGGGTATCGGGTTTAGGGGCGCCACCCGCAGGCTGCGCCGGTGCCTCTGCCACACATACACGTTCGGCGCGGGCGGCAGCCTCAAGCTCGCCAACGCGCTCATGCAGCATCCGATTTTCGCGGTACGTTCTTGACCACTCGGCGTACACCGATTGCTCGCGGTCCGTTACCAATGTCACCGCCGGGGTGACTGGTTGGAGGGCGTCACTTTGACGCGCTGCGAAGACAAGAAAGTAAAGCTCGGCGGGCCAGCCACTGTCACCTTCGGCTGTCAGTGCATCTGCCGTCGTGGGGGCAGCGTCGATCGGCCAGATCATCGAGTGAAATGCCGGTCGTTGCGCAAACCACTTTTGCGCCGGGAAGTGGCGGTCGAGCAATATCTTCAGCTCGCCGCGATCCAGCTCCTTGACGTGAAACTCGTTGTGATAGCCAGTCTTATCCGTGTATTCAGGTCGATTCGG
>JAKPAQ010000488.1 GCA_029779385.1 Actinomycetes bacterium
CGCCACGATCGCCAATCTGCGCCGGCGTGCCCGCGAAGGTGCGGCGATGCCGTTTGTGACGACTTGGGATTCGCAGATGGTTGGCCAGGTGACGGTCAGTCCCATCACGCGCGGGTCCGCGATGACCGCCAGCATCGGCTACTGGGTTGCCAAGAGCCACGCCGGCCGGGGGATCACCCCAACCGCGGTGGCGTTGGTGGCAGACCACCTGTTTACGACCGCTCGACTTCACCGGATCGAGATTTCCCTTCGCCCCGAGAACGAGGCGAGTCTGCGAGTGGTGCAAAAGCTTGGTCTGACTGAGGTGGGGTTGGCGCCGCGCTATCTGCACATTTGCGGCGAGTGGCGCGACCATCGGATCTTCCAGTTGCTGGCCGAGGACGTGCCCGAAGGCGTGCTGACTCGACTGCGTGCTGGCGGAGCGAGAACCTGAGCAAACGCACAATCGTCCAACTCGGGTTGCGACACACCGAGTCGTTCCCACCAATCCCGCCCGTAACGTCTTACGGTTTGAGACGTGCAGGGTTCCAGCGGATTGATCGTCGCGTTTGTCGTCGCCTTGTGGGCGGCGTACTTCGTGCCGTTGATCCTGCGCCGCTATGACGAGACCGGCAAGAATGCCGTTTTGGACCACGAAAGCACTGATCGTCGAGTGGTGGCGCCTAAGCGCACCGTCTCGGCGGCCGAGCCGGTCCAGGCCACTGCAGCTGTTCCAGTCGACCGGACTTCTCCGGCGGTCGAGGTGCAGCGAAAGCCAATTACTCGCGCTGCTGCTCGTGCTGCTGCTCGTCGTCGTCGAAATGTCCTGCTGTTCCTGCTGACGGTCACCGCAGTTCTTGGCGGGCTGGCAGTTGGCGCGGTGCTCCCGGTTTGGAGCCCTGCGGTCGGTGTCGGTCTGATCGTCGGCTGGTTGGTCTTGTGCCGGGTGATGGTTCGCGCCGAGCGCGGAATCGAAAGTTCGGGCCGTCTCCGGGGGGTCTTGGGCGCTGCCGGTCGCGCCCTGATGGTCGTACCGAAGTCGTTGGCGAAGTTCATCGGCTGGACTGCCGGGCGAGTGCGGCCGCTGGCGGCTCACCGAACCGGTTCGGCTGCCGATGAAGAGTTGACGGTCGTGGTTTCTGATCAGGTCGAGGACTTCGACCCGAACCGCCGCAACCAAATGGAACTTGACGCCCCGCTGGCCGAAGATGCTCTTGAGGAGCAACTTCAGATCGCGGTGCCGAGCGTTTCGGCCTCCACCGGCGAACCGATGTGGGATCCCTTGCCGATCACGGTGCCGACCTACGTCAGCAAGCCTCGCGCCGGTCGCACGGTGCGCACGATCGAGTTCGGCGAGCCTGGTTCGTGGACTTCGGGTCACGTTGAAGGCGAGCAAACCGAGCTGCCGATCGGCGAAGCCGACACCGATCACGGCGAAGAACGTCGCGCCGTAGGCCACTGAGCCGAACGCGCGTCCGGCCCGCTGAGGGCCTTTGGTAGTCTGAACAACGCACTTGGGGCATTGGCGCAGTTGGTAGCGCGCTTCGTTCGCATCGAAGAGGTCAGGAGTTCGAATCTCCTATGCTCCACCAAAATTTTCCTACCCGAACGCACGGCGGCCGGTAATAGCTGTCACCGCCACTTCGTGACCGGGCCCGATCGGCGCCAGCAAGTCATCGGCACCATAGTTGAGGCATGGACGCAGCAATTTCGGTGCATCAGCTCGAAAAAACCTTTAGCCCGCACTCGACCGAGCCGGTGAGGGCGGTTGTCGGTCTCGACCTAATAATCGAGACGGGCGAAGTGGTGGCCCTCCTCGGCCCGAACGGCGCAGGCAAGACCACGGCAATCGACATGATTCTGGGGTTCACGCAGCCAACGTCCGGTACTGCCCAGGTGTTCGGGATGAGCCCGCGCGAGGCCGTTCTGCGCGAGAAGGTCTCGGCTGTGCTGCAAACGGGTGGATTGTTGCGCGATATCACTGTGCGCGAAACCGTGGAGGTCATCGCCGCGCAGTTCACCGCACCGGCCCCAGTCGACTCGGTGCTCGAGAGAGCTGGGATCACAAGCATCGCGTCACGGCGCATCTCGAAGTGCTCTGGCGGGGAGCAGCAGGCAGTGAAGTTTGCCCTGGCTTTGGTGGCGGATCCGGATCTGTTGATCCTGGACGAACCCACAGCGGGAATGGACGTGAACGCGCGGCACGCGTTCTGGCAGACGATGCGTGCGGAAGGGAACCGCACCGTTCTGTTTGCCACGCACTACCTCGAGGAGGCCCAGTCCTTCGCCGACCGGATCGTCCTGATGAGCCGCGGCCGAATCATCGCGGACGGACCCACCGAGGAGATCCGGGCGTTCACGAACGTCCGCACGATCACGTTCAGGGCGCCTGATCCCACCCTGGCTGAAAAGCTTGCCACGATGCCAGCGGTCACCTCCGTTGCGAGCCGGAACGAGAACTTCACGTTGGAGACCACATACTCCGATTATATCATCACCCCGATTATCGAGATGGTCGGTCTT
>JAKPAQ010000529.1 GCA_029779385.1 Actinomycetes bacterium
CTCAGGCTGGTGGAGCACCCACGAACGCGGCAAGAGCTTCGGCTTCTACAACTTCGCCGCCGGCCTTGCCTCCGTGCTCGCGTTCGTGACCTCGACGTTGGTGGTCGAGGTCTTCGATCTCGACTGGCGATGGATCTTCCGGATCCCCGTGCTGCTGATGCTGGTCGGCGGTGTCGTGTTCTTCATCATCGCGCGCGACAATCCACGCCAAGCCAAGATCAAGCCCCCGCCTTCCTGGGAGGCCGATCAAGACCAACCCAGTAAGCACTTGGATTCGGCCGGTCAGACACGTGGCGTCAAGTCCCTGGATCGCTACAAACTTATGCTCCGGAATCCGAAGGTCTGGGTGACGGGTTCGGCCCTGGGGTTCAACAACGCTGCACGGTACGGGTTGCTGATCTGGGTGCCGGTGTATCTGCTCGGTAGCGATTGGAAGTCGGACGGCTCGAAGATCAGCCCACTGTGGGTCTCGGTAGCTCTACCCGTCGGCATGGCGCTGGGGGCGCTGGTCAACGGCCAACTCTCCGACCGGATCTTCAAGTCTCGGCGGGATTATCCCATCGCGTTGTTCATGGGCCTCGGTGCCGTGACCGCCGTGGCGATGTACCTCCTGGCACTGCCGATCCTGCCCGAAATGGGGCTGATGTTCTTGCTCGGGTTCTTCGTCTACGGACCGCATTCGACGTTCTGGGCGCTCAGCACCGACATTGCCGGCAAGGCGATGGCCGGTACGGCGATCGGTGTGGTCAACTTCTTCGGTTACATCTTCGCCGGGGTTGCCGAGCCCTTGATCGGGCACATGATGGACATCACGGGCAACACCGCCTTGATCTTCCCCGTGGTAGCCGGAGTGTGCACGTGCAGTTGCCTTCTCGCCTTGACGGTCCGCCGCTGACCGCCGCTGACCGCCGCTGACCGCCGCTGACCGTCGCCGTCCTCGGCGTCCCGTCTGAGTCTTACTCGGGAACGCCGGGGACGGATGGCACACTGACGAAGGTTGCGGCGATGTCCCAGCAGCAGAGAGGGCGACGGCATGATCTCGCTTAACCAGCTCGAAATCTTCGCCGCCGTGGTCGAGTGTGGAGGATTCTCCGGTGCGGCCAAACGCTTGTTCATGAGCCAGTCGTCTGTGTCGAGCCACGTTCGAGCACTTGAGAATTCACTCGGAGTGCAACTGGTCCAACGGACCAGCCGCGGAGCGCGAGCTACCTATGCCGGCGAGGTGGTTCTTCAACACGCTCGCGAGGTGTTCTCCGTACTCGAGCGCTTGGAAGGTCAAGTGGCACAACTGCAAGGCCTCAAGACCGGCCGCCTGGCCGTGGCGGGCACCACCACGTTGGGCACCTATCTCCTGCCTCAACTCGTCGCCGATTTCTCGACGCGGGTCCCGGGTGTCGACTGCCAAATTCGCGTGGGCAACGAGGACGTGGTCGAGGCGTGGCTTCTCCAAAACGAGGTCGCCTTGGCACTGTGTGCCGAGGAACCTAAGGACGAGCGCCTGACCACCACGCCGATGTTCGAGGAACGGTTGCAGCTCATCGGGCCGGCGGATTGCCCATTGCGGTCACGGGTGCTCAACCCCGCCGACATCGCCGATCGGCGGTTCATTTTGCGGGAAGTTGGCTCGGCGACTCGGCGACAGCAGGAAGCGGCTCTGGCGGCTTGGAATCTGCCGCACGTGGAGCGGTGGGAGATGTGGGGTCCC
>JAKPAQ010000530.1 GCA_029779385.1 Actinomycetes bacterium
CGGCGGATAGATCGAACTGAGCACAAGTTCCTGCGCTCAACTACGACGCTAGGCGTGGGCAGTTTCTGACCCATCACCGAATTGTTACATCCACGTTACGGGGTTTCGAGATCGTGATCGGACACCGGGTCAAAGCCCGGCCGGCGGGTCGACGAACCGGTGCGCGCCCGGCTTGGCCACCTGAATAGGCTGAGGCAGTGACCTCCACCGTTGATGACCCGTCCATTGGTCGGCGCCTAGTGGCATTGATGATCGACTGGATTATTGCCGGATTTTCGGCCAGGGCCATGTTCGGTTTCACTGGACTTGAGTTCCCGCCAAACGGAATCGGCGATCAACTCGTCATCAACGCGGTCTTCGTCGCCGAAGTTTCAATCCTGCTGGGCCTGCTCGGTTTCTCCATCGGCAAACGGATCATGGGTCTTCGGGTAATCAACTCCGACGGCAACCCGATCGGGCTTTGGCGCGCAGGTCTGCGCACCGCCTTGTTGACCCTGGTTTTGCCGGCGCTGGTGATGACCGAAGACAAGCGCGGACTGCACGACCTCGCCGCAGGCAGCAAGGTCGTTTACGCCAAGTGAGTCAGCCGCGCATCGCTTTGCGGGCGCCCTTCATGCTCGTCGGCACCGGGCCACGAGGCATCGGAGCGGCCGGCCGCATCGCGTCAAGCGCCTTCAACTTGTAGAGCACTTCGGTCTGCTGGGCCGGCTTGATCGCCTTGGGCAGTTTTCGGACGTGCTTGACCAGTTTGGGCAGCGGAACTTCGTCCTCGCCGCGGCCAACGATGATCGACGTCACCGGCACGTCATCGCCAACGATGCGCTGATGTTTGGTGACTTCGGCGCTCAACAGGTTCTTCACCCGCGAGTAGGTTCCTTCGCCAACGAGCACGAGCCCCGGCCGACCAACGACCCGGTGAACTACGTCCTGCTGCTTGGTGAAACCGACGGCAGGCTTTACGTCCCAGCCGCGTTTGAGCATCTGTAGGGCGCCAGCGCCAGCGCCGAGTTGGCCTTCGGCCTGGGCGTACATCGACTTCTCGGCGCGACGGCCAAAGACGATCATCGTGACCAAAAGCGCGGTCGTCAACGCGAGCAAAACCGTCAAAATGATGAAGTACCAGCGGGTGCCGAACACGAAGTACCCGAACGCACCAGTTGCCGCCGCAGTGAGCACGAAGACCCCAAGCAGCAGCAGGCCAATCTTCGGCTGAGTCTGCTTGGTCATCCGGTACGCCTGGCGCAATTGCGCGATGCGTCCGGCCGGTACTTGGGCGGCGGGGGTTGACATAGGTTCGATTCTACGTCAGGCCCGAGCGGCCATCGCCTGCTGGTAGAGCCGCCCAGCACGGTACGAGGAACGAACCAGCGGACCAGACATCACCCCGGAGAAGCCGATCTCGTCGGCCTCGTCCTTCAACTCGACGAACTCTTCGGGCTTGACCCAGCGTTCGACGGGGTGGTGGCGGGTAGACGGCCGCAAATACTGGGTGATGGTGATCAGTTCGCAGCCTGCCTCGAACAGGTCGCGCAACGCTTGGCTGACTTCCTCGCGAGTTTCGCCCATCCCCAAGATCAGGTTCGACTTGGTGACCAGGCCGTAGGCGCGCGCTTGGGTCAACACGTCAAGTGAACGCTCATAGGTGAATGCGGGCCGGATCCGTTTGAAGATCCGCGGCACCGTCTCGAGGTTGTGGGCCAGCACCTCGGGGCGCGAGGAGAAGACCTCCTCAAGCAGTTCGGGCTTGCCGTTGAAATCTGGGATCAGGTTCTCGACGCCGGTCTGCGGATT
>JAKPAQ010000565.1 GCA_029779385.1 Actinomycetes bacterium
TCTGCCGCTCGAAGCGGTACGACGACGGGCTGTGCAGCTTGAGGGTGCGAGCTGTGTTGCGAACGGTGAGTGGAGTGAAGTTAGCGGTCTCGACGAGGACGTTGACCGTGCTGTCGGTGATTTCGGTCTCGGCACCGCCCATGACGCCAGCAATGGCGACAGGACGCTCCGCGTCGGCGATGACGCACATCTCGGGAGTGAGTGTGTATTCGACATGGTTGATCGCGGCGAGTTTTTCACCGGTCTTCGCCTTGCGCACGACGATCCGCTGGCCGCGCAGCTTGTCGAAGTCGAAGGCGTGCAGCGGCTGTCCGCACTCCATCATCACGTAGTTGGTGATGTCGACGATATTGTTGATCGGCTTGTAGCCGGGGAAGACGGTCTGGAGCCGGGTGATCAGCCAATCGGGGCTGGGAGCGACTTTCACACCGCGCACCACGCGGGCCATGTACTGCGGGCACAGGTCGGGACACTGGAGTTCGACGGACGTGACCGAATCGGTGCGGTCGGCGATCGGCTCGACAATGGCCCCCGGTCGCGACAGCGGCTCGTCCAGCAACACGCTGAGTTCACGGGCGATGCCGATGTGCCCGAGGCAGTCGGCCCGATTGCTGGTGATTTCCAGGTCGACCGCAAAGTCCTTACCGGCCGGTTCGATCGACTCGAGGTTGCATCCCGACATGGTGAGCTTGTCGGCCCACTGCTCCACGGGAAGATTGAGGGAGACGTATTCCTTGAGCCATTCGGCACTAACGATCATGCTGAACTCGAATCGAACACCACGGGAAGTGCGGGCCGGAACCCGCGAAAGCGACAAAGGATCGCAGAACGCCAAGGGGTACGTCAAACGACCAAGCCCACCGGTTGAGACCAGTGGGCCTGCGCGATTGTCGAATGGACGGCGACCGGCGTACGGATATTACCGCGAGATAAACCCTCGGCGGCGGCGGGTGCTGTACTCTTCCAGCGCCGATTCGATGATGGGGATGCTCTTATCGCTGGGCAGGAAGTCATCGACTTCGACCGCTTTGCCTTCCAACTGCTTGTAGTCCTGG
>JAKPAQ010000557.1 GCA_029779385.1 Actinomycetes bacterium
GGTGAATTGTTCGCTGCACAAGACGGAGTAAAGGTCTTTGCTGACGAGACGTGGGCGGCTCGGACCGAGCAGACGGTCGATTTGATGCGCCAAGGCACGCCGGTGATCGTCAACGGCCTCCTACCGTCCATCGACGGTCGCAGCGGAGCACCCGATCTTCTCGTTGCCGTTTCCGATGGATATTTGCCGGTCGACATCAAGAGCCACAAGGTCCTTAAGAAAGCCACGAAGGGCAACGCCCGGGTGTCGCGGCTTTCGGATCCGGCAACTGTCACGGAACTTGAGGGTACGAGTGAACTGGGAAACCACTGGGTCGCTGACACTTTCCAACTCATCCACTATTCGCGGATGTTGCAGTCGCTTGGGTTTGCTGCCGGCGATTTGCGCGCTGGAATCATCGGTAAAGACAATTTGACGGAACAGCTTGGCGATGACCTCGGAATTGTTTGGTACCAACTTGATGAGCTTCAGGTTCCTACCTATAGCAAGACCAGCGAGAGTCACCGGACGAAACGCGATCTGATTGAAAACTACGATCATGAGTTCGGTTTCCGGATGGAGGTTGCCAAGGCGGCTGCCTCAGGTGGCGAGTTGGTTCTTCCGATCGGAACAGACGCGTGCGTTAGGTGCGACTGGATTTCAGTCTGCAAAGAGTACGCCGGGCCCGATGATCCGTCGTTCGCGATCAACATCGGCCGACTCAGCCAGCGCGAATGGCTGTTCCTTTATGAGCATGGCGGCCGGACGTTGCAAGGCCTTGCCGAAATTGACGTTGCCTCGCTGGCCGAGGAGTTCACGAAACATGCGGGGTCGTCAGGAAACCCCATCGCCCGCTTGACGAACATTGTTCGAAGGGCTCGGATGACGACCGCGAAAGTTTCGTTTGAGCCGCTATCGAACTGGGGCGAGGTGGAGATTCCGGCGGCCGACGTCGAGATCGACTTCGATATTGAGTGGGACAGCAGTGAACTGATCTATCAGTGGGGCCTGAGTGTGCGCACCAACCAGGGCAAGGCCGAGTATGTGCCGGGTCTGGTCGACTTCGGGGCTTTCGACGAGGCCGCAGAAGCCCGGCTCGCCGACAAGTTCACTCGCGCGCTGCAAGGCATCCTTGATCGCGCTAAGTCAAACGACCAGTCGGTGGCCATTTATCACTGGAGCCACCCGGAGGTGAGCCGGACGAAGAAGTTCGCGGCCGCTCATGGGCTGATCACCGGCGAATCAAGAAACCTCGACCTGTGCAAGTGGTACACCGGCAACTTCTTCCCGCTCGATGGCGCTTCGCTAAAAACGGTCGCGCCGCTGTTCGGGTTCGCTTGGGACGTGCCCGAAGAAGAGGCCGGCGGATTTAACTCTTTGCAGCAGATTGAAGAGGCCCGCCGCGATGGACCCGACTCTGCTGCGGCTGCGTGGCTGGTGAACTACAACCGCTCCGACGTTGAGGCCCAAGCCGCAATCCGGGATGGTCTATTGGTGGAAAAGGACAGGAATCTAGGAAAATGACTGACCCCCAAGGGCCAAGCAGCGTTGCGGCCTTCTTCCCCGCGGACTACCTGCCGCCCTACGGCGCACGGTTCCGACCTTCGGATTTCGTGGCTCGCGCCAACGGTGCCGGTTGGACGGCAACCGTCGCCACGATCGACGGGAAACAGCGGCGTTATGAGATCGTTGGCGACCACAATTCGGCGACTTGTGAAATCGACGGAATACCGACGCAAGTGTTTTCGCAGACCACCAGGCTTCGTTCGAGTTCGGCCAGTGTCGTCGAGGTTTACGACTGGATCCTCCGCCACGATCTAAAAGAAATCACCGACGCTCGCGGCAATATTTGGGATGGCGAGGACTTAGATACCGGGTTCCGCCGACTGCGCAATAGCGTGGTGGCTTACTCAGACGACGAGATTGCTTTAGCGAGTTTCAAGACCGCTGACGAGTTGACCGACTGGTTCGCCGAAGTCGCGTCGTTGGCGCCGATCACCATCAGGGCGCATCGTCTGAAGTTCGAAAACGGTGGGAGCATTCGCTCGGCTTGTAAAGGCCAGATCGTGGACTTGCACTGGCACCCCGCTGACGGCTTTTTCCTGCCGCTGGCTCGGTTCGACGATGCCAATTTTGAGGTCACTCGTCTTGACGATCCCGAGATTTGGGATTACCGCGAACTTGGCGAAGGGTTCATTGATCTTGAGCTGAATGGCCGCGAACTCGAACACTTCCAGACTCAAAATTCGGTGTCGTTTTACGAAGCCCGCGACTGGATCGATTCGGATC
>JAKPAQ010000563.1 GCA_029779385.1 Actinomycetes bacterium
TCACCTGGCCTTCGACACCCTTGTAGCGCACGCGGCCGATGTTGACGAGCGTGTTGGCCGGATCGCTGGCCAGCGAACTCGCCGCGATCTTGTTGTTGACGTTGATCGCATAGGCATCGACGTCGATCGAGACCTTGTCGCCGTGCCATACCGTGCCGACCTGGTAGTTGGTGGTGGTCTGAGGCTTGAGCTGCGACAGCGTCTGGGCCTGATTCGCCTGATCGGCGGCGGACAGGCTGGGCGAATAGAAGCTGGAAAGATCGGGCACGTACATGCCCTGCGCGTACTGCGCATAGAACGACCAGTTCGACGTCGGCTGCCAGTTCGCGGTGAGGAACGGCAGCGTCTTCTGCCAGGTCGCGGAGGAATTGTTGGGCGTGCGCGACGTCTGGTTGACGGTCGCATCGATCGAGCGCGTGAAGTGGACGCGCTTGACGCCCGGCGTGATCGCGAGCGTGGCGACCGGACGGAATTCGAATTCGCCGAACAGCTGGTACTGGTTCCAGCCCGAGTGCTGGAGATAGCTCACGTTGGCGATGCTGCTCGACGGCAGGATGTTCTGGGCCGCCAGCCCGCTGCCGTTGTTGAACTTCTGGTTGTAGTTGATCGCGCCCGTGGTCATGTCGAGGTTGAGCAGGTGGCGATCGGTCGAGGCGTGCTCGTACCAGCCGCCCAGCCGCACCTTGCCCATGCTGAACTCGTAGTTGACCTGGCCGATATAGCCGATGGTGCGGTACTTGGTGAGTTTGTCATAGCCCGACACGTCGGTCGCGGGACCATTGACCGCGCTGATGAGCACGCCGTTGGGATTGCTTGCGCTCACCGCGACGCCGGTCGTCTTGAAGCCGGTCACGACGGCGCCGGTCTGGCCGGACAGCGTGTTGTTGGTGTAGCCGTACATGTAGAGGCGGTTGTCCATCGTCAGCCCCGAGCCCAGCTCGCTCTGCAGGCGGACGATCGAAAAGTCGGTCGTCTTGTCGGTGCGATTGTACTTGTAGTAATCCGGCGAGGCCGGATCGTTGTTCAAGCTGTAGTTCTTGCCGTAGAGCGCGATCAGCGACGTCGCCGCGCAGTTCTCGGCGGTGAGTTCGCGA
>JAKPAQ010000619.1 GCA_029779385.1 Actinomycetes bacterium
ACACCTGACTCGATTCAATCGTGGACACCAGCGACACCCGGTAGGCGCTGAGTTTCGCCGCAGTCGCGGCGACCCGGGCCAGCTGCGCGGAGGCGTCAGCACCGGACAGGTGGTGGGCCTGATCCAGCAACACGTCAACGATCAGATCGACATCGTCAAGGGTGACAGGTGAGAGCACTTGAATGGTCACGACGACACCCCGTTACCTTCTTTATGGCCCTAGATGAGGGCTCCTGGCTGCTGGGTTCGGCATGACTTAGTGCCCCTGTTGTTGATGATCCGGGGGGTGTTGTCACCGGGCCTGGTGGTGTCGGTAGATCGCTGATAGGGACACGGCCGCAGGAACGTCTGCAGGTCTCTTCGTAACGTGGGTGCCGAGTACTGATACCTCGCTGGCCAGGACGACGAAGGAGGTGCGGGTTGAGCTACGAAATCTTCTGCGGACTCGATGTCGGCAAAGCGACCCATCACGCAACCGGTCTCGATGGTGATGGCAACCGTCTTGTTGACCGGGAAATCGCCAACGATGAAACGGCCCTTCGGCGAGTGTTCACCGAGTTGACCGAGCAAGGCACCGTGTTGGTTGTCGTTGATCAGCCGTCATCGATCGGTGCGCTACCAATCGCTGTCGCTCGGGCGATGGGCATTGAGGTTGCGTATCTGCCCGGGTTGGCGATGCGGCGCATCGCTGATCTGCATCCAGGCAATGCCAAGACTGACGCCCGCGACGCCTACGTGATCGCTGATGCTGCCCGCACCCTGCCGCACACCCTGCGCCGGGTCGACCTGGGCGATGAGTCCCTAGCGGACCTATCGGTGTTGGTCGGTCACGATGACGATCTCGCCGAACAAGCCACCGCCGTCAGCAACCGCATCCGTGGG
This sequence comes from Actinomycetes bacterium, assembly GCA_029779385.1. The sequence goes on from JAKPAQ010000619.1 coordinate 883, forward strand.
CTGTTGTTGCAGATTCATCCTGCATTTGAACGGGTTCTCGGCGAAAACGCCGCACACAAAGCGGTGCTCGCGGTGCTCGTAAAGTTCGGTGGCCCGACCGGAATCAAAGCGGCAGGCAAGGCCAAAGTCGGACGAGTACTCAAAGCCGGAGCACCGCGGATGGGTGAAAGACTCACCAATCAGATCTTCGATGCGCTCGCCGAACAGACCGTCGTGGTTCCTGGGACCGCCGCTGCCGAGAAGGTCCTGCCTCGGCTCGCTGAGCAGTTACTCGGGTTGCAGCAACAACGAAAGCAAGTCGCGACTGAGGTCGAGGAAGCACTCGATGCTCACCCTCTTTCCCGGGTCCTGACCTCGATGCCGGGAGTCGGTGTCAGGACCGCCGCCAGAATCCTCATCACCGTTGGAGACGCCAGCTCGTTCCCAACGGCCGGCCATCTGGCCGCCTATGCCGGCCTGGCACCAGTTACGCGCAGATCCGGATCGAGCATTCGCGGTGAGTTCCCATCACGAAGCGGGAACAAGGACTTGAAGAACGCGCTGTTCCTGTCCGCATTCGCCGCGCTGCGCGATCCCGCCAGCCGGGCCTACTACGACCGTAAACGAGCCGAAGGCAAGAAACACAACGCCGCGATCATCTGCCTCGCCCGGCGCCGAACCGACGTCCTCTACGCAATGCTTCGCAACAACCAGGCCTACATCCCCCAAACGCCACAAGCGGCTTGACGAAAGACATAGGGACACCCCCCTTCCTGGGACAGTCGGCGTCAGTGAAAGATCCAGGAAATCAAAGAGATGCTTCGAACGTTTGTACGAATGCTACCGACCCCACGGCCGCCACGCAAGACCCCACAAGGCAAAACATGCTGCAAACAAACAACAAACCGCGCAAGAGA
>JAKPAQ010000575.1 GCA_029779385.1 Actinomycetes bacterium
GATCCTGTTCTCGTTGTTCTGGAAGCGGTTCAACACTCGAGGTTGCCTGTGGAGCATCTACGGCGGCCTAATCATCACCGTCGGCCTGATCTTCTTCAGTCCAGCGGTGTCCGGTGCTGAAACGTCGATGTTCCCGAACCAAGACTGGTCTTGGTTCCCGCTCGCGAACCCCGGTTTGGTATCGATCCCGCTCGCCTTCGCGCTGGGAATCATCGGCACGCTAACCAGTTCGGAGCACTTGGAGTACAAGGCAGCAGAGATGGAAGTTCGCGCCATCACTGGGGCCGGCGCCGAAGGAAAGGCAATCAGCCACTAGGTCGAGTTAGCAAAACGAGAGGGTCGGATCCGATGGGATCGGGCCCTCTCGTTCGTCTCAAACTCAAGAGCGCTCAAGCCGCAGCGACAGATCGCGGTGAAGCGCCTCAATCTGACGTTCGTCTAACGACCCTCGTCCGCGCAACGTCTTGAGCGTCCCGCGAACGGAGTTAACTCGAAAGCCACCAACTTCGAGGCGGCCAAGCGGCAGGTTCGAGTCGATGAAGCAGTAACTGGCATGAATTGGCGTTTCAGGAAGTGGGCCAATGGCTACGGCGGCTTGCAATGCCTCACTGTGTTCGCGCATTTGCTCGGCCAACTGGGTGTGACGCATCCCGTCGATCACGAATGCACTGCCGTCGCGGCAGGCGCGAACCTTTTTGCCCGGATATGACCTGGGTTCAATCAGGTGCACGCCGTTGGCCGCCACCGCAACAATCGGCAGGTCAGTGCCGTGCCCGGGGGTGCGGCGGTGAAACAGGAAAAGCACCTGATCGCCGAAGGCGTTGATCAGTTCGCCGGCGAGTCGGTCGGTGACATCGGCTCGCGCCTCGCCTCGAGAAGTGGCAGGTTTTGGTTCCACTGGAATGCTCTGGGCGCCGCCGGTGACAACTGTCAGATTCGGACGCGACGGCTGATCCATCTCATGCGCGTGCGGTCTTCTCATGAACGTGAGACGTAGATCTCACCGGGCTATGACGCGATTAGGTCAAAATCACGCAACTGCACCTGGGCAGACATTTTTGTCAGTGCAGCTAACTAGGTTCGGACTCATCTCGGGATGGGGGCGAAAATGGAATTATCAACACTGGTCGATCGATCTGGGTATCGCTGGCAGACACTGCCAGAACCTGCACGAGTACATGTCACGATTGCTAACGCTGGCCTCGGCTACGCCACTGGCATTGAGTTGAGAGTCGCCTGCTCAGGCGCGATGCGTCACGTTCACCAATTGGGAGCAGCAGCGGGCAAGGCGGCAAACATTCAATTGGACTTGCCTGATCTGGGGCCCGGTCAAGAACAGGCGATCGTGTTGGAGTTCGTCTCGTTGCCGGCAGCCAAAGCCGGAACACGATCGATCGGCACGCTTACGCTTCGCTGGCGAGAAGACGAATCAATTCACCAAATCGGTGCCATCGTTTCTGCTCAAGTGCTCGCCGCTGGTAGCGCGCAGCGGATGCGCCACCCGAAAATTGCCCAAGTGATCGCCGCCCGGCGCGGATCAACACCTAACCAGTCGCTTCACGGCACAATGAGTCGAACATGACTTTCTTCATCCACCGCAGCGATAGCGTCGAAGTTCTTGCCGACGACTTGGCCGAAATGCTGTCCCAAGCTCCGGCCAACCCTTTCGAAACCGAATTGGTTGTCATTGGCGCACCTGGCTCTGAGCGTTGGCTTTCCCAACGGCTCAGCCACCACCTAGGCGCAGGACCCGGCCGCGGTGATGGTGTCACTGCCGCGATTCGGTTCGCGCGCCCACATTCGCTGGTGTCCGAACTGCTCGGCGACGACCACACCGACCCGTGGCGACCCGACTCGCTGATTTGGCATGTCTTGGCCGAAGTAGATCGGGCTTTCGGCGAACCGTGGCTTAGCACGCTTTCGGCACACCTCGGCCACGGCCAAACTGGCATTGAGGCAGACCTTCGACGGCAACGACGCCTGCCCGTTGCCCGCCGACTAGCCCAGCTTTTTCATGGCTACGCGCGCCAGCGTCCCCAGCTGACTTCGGCGTGGGCCGCTGGCCTAAACGAGGATGGCACCGGCAAGGAGTTGGCGGCCGACCTGCATTGGCAAGCCGAACTGTGGCGCCGACTCGTCAGAAGTATCGCGGCGCCATCACCAGATGTCCGAATCGCTGAAGCGTTGGCTCGGCTGGCAAGAAATGACCTCGACCTTGACCTACCAGCGCGAATCAGTCTCTTTGGCCACAGTCGCGTGCCGGCCGGGGAACTTCAGGTCCTAGCCGCCCTAGGTGAACACCGCGATGTGCACCTTTGGTTGAACCACCCTTCACCTACAGCCTGGGACAAGTTGCGCGGATCGTCCGGCATCGAAGTGCGCGCCGACAGCACTGACGCTCAACTGATCGAAAACCCTTTGCTTGGCACCCTCGGTCGAGACGTCCGAGAGCTGCAGCGATCAATAATTTCGGCGACTGGCGAGTTCTTCGACGAGCAGGTCGCCGGTCCTACCCGGCCACCTACTCTGCTCGGGCGCC
>JAKPAQ010000643.1 GCA_029779385.1 Actinomycetes bacterium
GGCGCGCTTTATCCGACTCGGTTTGCCGTTCCGTCTTCGGCCCAGTTTGCGGCCTCGTTGGGTCTTTCGCCGGCGCCGGTTGAAGAACTCATCGCCTTCCACATCGCCTTTGGCAAGACCGTGCCAGACGTATCACTGAACGCGGTGGCGAACCTGGGGTACGCCGAATGCCGGTTCCATCGACCGATCGTCACCGGTGACACTCTTTCGACGAAGTCTGAAGTGATCGGGCTCAAACAAAACTCCAACGGCAAGAGCGGCGTCGTCTACGTTCGCTCAACCGCGACCGATCAAAACGGCGAAGTCGTCCTCGACTGGGCGCGCTGGGTGATGGTGCACAAGCGTGACCAGGCCGCACCCGCTCCCGAAACTGTGCTGCCCGAACTTAGTTCGGTCGTGGCCGCCGCCGATCTGCCGATCCCCGCCGGCCTGGATATGACTTCCTACGATTTCGCCGCCGCCGGCGAACCACACCGATTCGACGACTACGCCGTGGGCGAAAAGATCGATCACGTCGACGGCGTCACCCTGTCGGAGTCCGAGCACATGATGGCCACCCGACTTTGGCAAAACACCGCCAAAGTCCACTTCAACGTTGAAGCTCGGCCTGACGGAAACCGGTTGATCTACGGCGGCCATGTGATTTCAATGGCGCGTGCACTGTCCTTCAATGGTCTGGCTAACGCTCAGCTGATCGTGGCAATCAATGGTGGTTCGCACGCGGCCCCAGCGTTTGCTGGCGACACGGTTTACGCCTGGAGTGAGGTGCTCGACAAGGCCGAAACCAGTGCGCCAGGGGTCGGCGCAATCCGACTTCGGTTGGTCGCCACCAAGGGGCGTGACGAGTCGATGACGCTGCGCGGTGACGACGGCAAATACGCGCCCGGTGTGCTGCTCGACTTGGATTTGTGGGCGCTGGTGCCGCGCTGAGGTTCTAGGGTTAGAACGTGCGCGTTGACCTCCACACCCACTCCAGCTGTTCCGACGGCACCGATACCCCTGCCGAACTCGTCCGAAAAGCAGCCGAAACGGGCCTAACTGGCGTGGCGTTGACCGACCACGACGCGACCGAAGGGTGGGCCGAGGCGCAGGCCGCCGCCGACGAAGTCGGGATCAGGCTGATCACCGGAATCGAAATCTCGACAGTTTTTGAGGGCGTCAGTGTTCACCTGCTTGGCTACGAGTTTGATCCGACTCACCCGGAATTGGTCGCCGAACTTGACCAGATAATCGCCGGCCGGATACAGCGACTACCGCGACTGCTGGCCCAGTTGGCCGAGCACGGCATGGAACTAAGCGAAGAAGAAGTCTTGGCCGTAGCTGACAACGCGGCAGCGTGGGGACGTCCCCACGTGGCCGACGCGATGATCGCCAAAGGCTACATCGCCGATCGCGCCGAGGCGTTCCGGGACTGGCTCGTGCCAGGTAAACCCGGGTACGTCGGGCGATACTCAGCTGACCTTTTTGAAGCAGTTGCGTTGGTTCAGGCTGCCGGCGGCAAAGCGGTGGTCGCGCACCCGTGGGCCAGAGACAGCAAAACGAAACTGACCGAGCAGGTGCTCGCAGAGTTGGCGGAGGTGGGTTTGGCCGGAATCGAGGTCGATCACCCTGACCACGATGCCAAGGCCCGCGCTGACCTAACTCAAATTGCTGACTCGCTGGGCCTAGTCAAGACCGGATCGAGCGACTATCACGGAACCGGCAAAGGTCCAGAGTTTCACCTCGGGGCCAACACCACCGATCCGGAACAACTGGCCCGACTCTTGGGCTAGTTGGCCTCGAGGAAGTCTCGCCATTCGTCGATGAACTCCTCGGGACCCTCGACGGCCGGCGAGTGCGCCGCGGACGGCAGGATCACGATTTCGGTGCCGAGACGTTTGGCCATCTTTGCTTGGGCATCGTGCGGCCAAGCGTCATCGGTCTCGCCGCGGCCAACCCAGCAGGTAATACCAGTGGCTGCGACCTCGTCGACGCGATCTGGCGCATCGAGCAGGTGCTGAGTCATCGCTTTCAACGAGGCCGGCGAGTTCGAGGTGAATCGTTTAGCCAAAAATGCGGTGATTTGAGCCGGACGTTTGATTCCCTGCTCTCGAACTTGATGGATCTGCAGCAGTGGCGCTTTGCCGAGTGCCGCCGAAATCCGCTTCAACGGTCGCGTGGGGGAGTCCCCGAGCGCGCCGGGTCCAGAGCACACCAGGCTCAACGTACGAATCCGCTCGGGGTGTTCGATTGCAAGCGTCTGGGCGACCAAACCACCAAACGAGTGCCCGAGCAGGTGGAACTTCTCATTTGGGAATGTCTCGTCGGCGACCGAGAGCGCATCAGCTGCAAAG
>JAKPAQ010000662.1 GCA_029779385.1 Actinomycetes bacterium
GGCCGGTCACGTCGCTGCGGTCATAGGAGTAGCCGCGCATGTCCGCTAGCCGGACACCGGCAATACGCAGATTCTCGAACTCGTTGTAACGCCCGACCGCGGCAAAACCGATTCGGTCATAGATTTCACTGATTTTGTGCAGCGCTCGCGACGGGTTCTCGGCGACGAAAACGATTCCGTCCAGATAGCGCAAGACGACGACGCTACGTCCGCGGGCGATACCTTTTCGGGCAAAGTCGGCCCGATCCTTCATTAGTTGTTCTGGAGAGACGTAGAACGGGGTGCTCATCTTTGGATCCTCGCTGCAACTCAGGTCAGGGGTGCTGACGGTCCGTCGGGCTGGACCATCCGCCCACCGATTACGGCATCGGCGACCGTGGCGGTTGCCGAATCTTCCCAAGCGCGGTAGCCGTCAGCGGTGATCACCGAAATCATCGGGAAGATCCGGCGGGTCAAATCTGGACCGCCGGTGGCCGTGTCATCATCGGCTGCGTCATAAAGCGCCTGAATCACCGCGGTGACGGCTTCTTCCTCGCTCATTTGAGGCCGGTAGAGCTTCTTGAGCGAACCGCGCGCGAACGTAGAACCCGAACCAACAGAATGGAAGGTGCGCTCCTCGTTCTTGTTGCCAGTGACGTCGAAGGCGAAAATTCGGCCACATTCGGCGTCGAGGTCGTAGGCGGCAAACAGCGGAACGACCGCAAGGCCTTGCATCGCCATGGCAAGGTTGCTGCGGATCAAGGTGGCGAGCCGGTTCGCTTTGCCGTCTGTCGAAAGCGTTGTGCCCTCGATCTTTTCGTAATGTTCGAGCTCTACCTGGAAAAGCCGAGTCATTTCGATGGCGATGCCGGCGGTGCCAGCGATGCCGACGCAACTGAACTCGTCGGTGGCGAAAACCTTTTGGATATCGCGCTGGGCGATCACGTTGCCCATCGTGGCCCGGCGGTCCCCGCCCATCACCACTCCCCCGGCGAACGTCGCCGCGACGATGGTCGTGCCGTGGGTCACGGCCAGGCCCGAGGAGGAAATGTCGGTCGATTGGGGCAAAAGTTGGGGAGCCTGCTGGGCGAGGAAGTCGACGAACGATGAACTTCCCACCGCCCGGAACGGCTCCGACAGCATCACTGCCCGCCTTTTTGGACGAAGCTGCGAACGAACTCTTCGGCGTTCTCTTCTAGGACGTCGTCGATCTCATCGAGCAGTGCGTCAACATCGTCGTCGAGGCGGCCTTTGCGCTCGGCATCGACTTCGGTGCTCTCGACCTGCTCGTCAGACTCGACGCTTTTTCGGGTCGTCTTGTGCTGTTGTTCGGCCATACGTCCACCCTATAGTCGCCGACGCAATCTGCGGGGGGCTAACGGCCGGTGATTGCGTGGAAAAGTTCTGCGGCGGTGTCGACTCGGTCGAACAGATCGCCAACATGTTCGGCCGTTCCCTTGAGCGGTTCCATCGTTGGTACGCGCTGCAGTGACTCGTGCCCGGGCAGGTCAAAAATGACCGAATCCCAGGAGGCGGCGGCAATATCGGTGGAGAATTTCTGCAGGCACCGGCCGCGGAAGAACGCCCGGGTGTCGTGTGGCGGTTCGGTGACTGCCTCGGCAATTTGCGCGGGCTCGAGTAGGCGTTTCATTCGCCCGGCTTCGACCAGCCGGTAAAACAGACCCCGTTCGAGGCGAATGTCGTGGTACTGCAGGTCAACGAGATGGAGTTTGGCGTGCGACCAGTCCAATCCGTCGCGCTCGCGGTATTGCTCCAGCAACGAGAGTTTGGCTACCCAGTCCAGTTCGTCAGCAAGTTCCATCGGGTCGGCCGCGAGCTGGCTAAGCGTCGACTCCCAGCGGCTCAGCACGTCAGCGGTCTGCTGGTCGTGGTCACCTTGGGCCGCGAACGCCTTGGCGTGCGTCAGATAGTGGTGCTGCAAGTCAAGGGCAGTAACGTTTCGGCCGTCTTGAAGTTCAACTACTCGCTTCAACGTCGGGTCGTGGGAGATCTGGTGCAGTGCCCGTACGGGTTCGGCCAGCGAGGGCGGATCAGGCAAGGCGCCCGCCTCGATCATCGCCAGCACCAGCGAAGTCAGTCCATGGCGCAGATAGATCGACGTTTCCGACAGGTTCGCGTCGCCGATGATGACGTGTAGGCGGCGGTACTTTTTTGGGTCGGCGTGCGGCTCATCGCGCGTGTTGATGATCGGACGCTTGAGCGTCGTCTCAAGACCGACTTCGACTTCGAAATAGTCGGCCCGCTGGCTGAGCTGGAAGGCGTGTTTGTTTCCGTCTTGGCCGATGCCTACCCGCCCGGCACCGCAAATGATGTTGCGCGAGGCAAAAAACGGGGTCAGTTGGGCGACGATCGTCGAGAACGGCACATCGCGTCGCATCAGGTAGTTCTCGTGAGAACCGTAAGCTGCGCCCTTGTTGTCGACGTTGTTCTTGTAGAGCACGATCGGTTGGACGCCCGGGACGCGTGCGGCAAGTTCCGCGCCGCGGCGCATCACCTGCTCCCCCGCCTTTTCCCACCTGACCACGTCAAGCGGCGAGGTGACTTCTGGGCTCGAATACTCCGGGTGCGCGTGGTCGACGTAAAGCCGGGCACCGTTGGTCAAAATGATGTTCGCCAAGCCCAAGTCTTCGTCGGTCAGTTGCGACGGATCTGCAATGTCACGGCCCAGATCGAAGCCGCGTGCGTCGCGCAGCGGACTCTCTTCTTCATAATCCCAGCGGGCCCGCCGGGTCAGTCCGTTCGCGGCCGCATAGGAATTCACGACATGCGTCGCGGCAACCATCGGGTTTGCTTGCGGCTGGCCTTGGACGGTAATCCCGTATTCGACTTCAGAGCCTTGAACGCGATGTACGCTCACGCGGGCAACTCCACATTTTTGGCTAAATGAACTGAGTCGGCGTAGTCGGCATAAAAGCCGAAAGGTTCGACCTCGACAAACCCAGCCGACTTGTAAAGGGCGATCGCTTCGGGTTGTTCGGTGCCAGTTTCGAGAACGAGCCGGGTGACGCCCTGACGGGCTGCACTTCGTTCGATCTCTTGAAGCACCTGGCGCGAATAGCCTTTGCCGCGTTGCTCGTCGATTACGAACATGCGCTTTATTTCGCCGTCGGTGTCGCCGAGCGGCCCACCACGACGCCAGCCACCCATCGCTACCGGCAGGTCGTCGACGTAGCCGATGAAAAACACGCCATCTGGATACTCGAACTCGTCGGCGTCGATTGGTGAAGCGTCGCCAACTTCCCCTTTGTACCGGCGGACGTATTCGGCCTGAACAAGTTCAGTCAGTTTGGTCGCATCTGGATGGTCGTACCGAAGTACCCGCAATTCGAGACTCAAAGGTATTGCCCCGTATTTGCAACCGTGTCGAGTGAGCGGCCTGGTTCGTTGCCACCCTTGCCGGTGATCAGCGTGCGAATGAAGACGATCCGTTCGCCCTTCTTGCCCGAAATCCGTGCCCAATCGTCCGGGTTAGTGGTGTTGGGCAGGTCCTCGTTCTCTTTGAACTCGTCGACACAAGCCTGCAGTAGGTGTTGGACGCGAATGCCTTTGCTGTTCAGTTCGAGCAGGTCCTTGATCGCCATCTTCTTTGCCCGATCGACGATGTTTTGGATCATCGCTCCGGAGTTGAAGTCCTTGAAGTAGAGGACTTCCTTGTCGCCACCGGCGTAGGTCACTTCGAGGAACTGGTTCTCTTCGGTCTCGGTGTACATCCGCTCGACGACCCGCTGAATCATCGCGTGCACGCAAGCGTCACGGCTGCCGTGCCATTCGGCCAAGTCGTCAGCATGCAGCGGTAGCGATGTCGTCAGGTATTTGCTGAAAATATCGCGGGCCGCTTCGGCGTCTGGCCGTTCGATCTTGATCTTCACGTCGAGTCGGCCGGGCCGCAGAATCGCTGGGTCGATCATGTCCTCACGGTTGGACGCACCGATCACCAGGACGTTCTCTAGACCCTCCACGCCGTCAATTTCGCTAAGCAACTGCGGCACGATGGTGTTCTCGACGTCGGAGGAAACGCCTGAACCGCGAGTGCGGAACAGCGAATCCATTTCGTCGAAGAACACGATCACCGGCGTGCCTTCATTCGCCTTTTCACGGGCGCGTTGGAACACGAGCCGGATGTGTCGCTCGGTTTCACCGACGTACTTGTTGAGCAGTTCTGGGCCTTTGATGTTCAAGAAGTAGGAGCGACCCTCTTCGCCGGTTCGCTCCGACACCTTTTTCGCCAGCGATGCGGCAACGGCTTTGGCGATCATCGTCTTGCCGCAGCCGGGCGGGCCGTAAAGCAGGATGCCTTTTGGCGGCTTCAGTTCATGCTCAACAAAGATCTCCGGATACAGGTACGGCAGTTCGACGGCGTCCTTGATGACTTCAACTTGGCTGCCGAGGCCGCCGATGCTCGTGTAGTCGATGTCGGGAACCTCTTCGAGGACCAGTTCTTCGACTTCGGACTTTGGGATGCGTTCGTACACGTAGCCGGAGCGACTTTCCAGCAGGAGCGAATCACCGGCACGCAGTTTCAGATCCCCGAGTGACTCTGCCAAGCGAACGACACGTTCTTCGTCAGCGTTTCCCAAGACGAGTGCGCGTTCGCCGTCGGCGAGCAGTTCCTTGAACATGACGACTTCGCCAACTTCTTCGAAGGCGAGCGCGGCGACCACGTTCATTGCCTCGTTCAAGATGACTTCTTGACCCTTGCGCAACTGTTCGCGATCAACGGCCGGGCTAACGTTTACTCGCAGTTTTC
>JAKPAQ010000033.1 GCA_029779385.1 Actinomycetes bacterium
CAGCAGGATCATTGCGTTTGTTCCCGTGTCCGATGTTGACCGGGCCATGCACTTCTACGCCGACGTCCTCGGCCTGACCGTCACGGACTGCACCGACGAATACTGCATCCTTGACGCCAACGGAACGTGCCTGCGCCTGACCCGGGTCGTGGAGATACCGGAAGCCGAACACACGATTGTGGGCTGGAACGTCGAGAATATCGATGTGACCACGGCCGAACTTGCTGCTCGGGGACTCGGCTTTCACCGTTACGACGGGATCCTTCAAGACCAACACGGAATCTGGAATTCACCGAGCGGGGATCAAGTTGCGTGGTTCAGCGACCCCGACGGAAATACGTTGTCGGTCACGCAGTTTGCGCACCCGCCGGTTACGTCGACGGTTTGATCTGATCGGCCGGTGACGCAGTCGCCGCAGTGGGGTCTGCCAATGTCGCGAGCTGCGAACGAACTTTCTTGGTCACCCAGTGCTCAGCGAAGAATGAGGCCAGCGGAATTGTGCCTGCCAGCAAGATGAGAATCGTAGCTATCGGGGACCAACGCATCCGGAAGGTCAAGTCGACCGCGGTAATCAAATAGATGAAGTAAAACCAACCGTGGCCGGTCCACATGAGTGAATACAGGGCAGGCTTCTGACCGCCATCGCCATAGCCGAGAACGGTGTATCCCAAGATTGCCCAAATCGTGAGGAGCAGGAGGAAGACACCGGTGACCCATGCCATCACTCGGTAACGCAGAAGTGCACCGGTCATTGGCGCTTACCTTCCATTCCAAACTCGCCTGACGCCGCTGATTGGTCGCCATTTCGAAGATCACGGGCCCGTGCCCGTCGCCGTTCCGCTGAATCGTCGAGTGAGATCAACTCTGGGGCAGCACTTGCCTGCGCCGACTCGGTGCTGGCCGAACCTGAAAGGTCGGCGACTTGCTCAACCGCGACATCTGCCGCAGCGACCATGTCCGCCAATTCCGCGTCGCGCTGGTCGCGCAGGAACCGGAACCAAAACCACACCCCGAACGCGGCAAATACCCACCACTGAAGCGCATACACCAAGTTCCGAACGTTGAGACTCGGTTCGCCGTTCGCGTCAACGCTGTCGAATGCGACCGACCATTGCCAAATCCCAGCAACCACCATGATGACAACAAGTGCGGCGCAAAACAGGTGCCACGGGATCCAGCGACGGGACAAGGCATATCTGAACACGGGTCAACGGTACGTCACGC
>JAKPAQ010000049.1 GCA_029779385.1 Actinomycetes bacterium
CGCCGGGTCGGTCGAGTTCTTTTGTAACAGCGCCAAAGTCTGTAGCACCGAGTCATGCAGGTGCGCGGCAACATCTGCCCGTTCCTGCGAGCGAATGCGCTCTCGGCGTTCGCGGCCCAAATCCGCGATCAGGCCAATAATCCAAGGCCCTAACACCAGGCCCAGGCCCACTAGGGCAACCGCGAAAGCCGCAGCAAAGTCGACGGTCCCACGCCAGCCTTGATTTACCGTGACCAGATACAGCAGTCCAGTTCCGATCAGGCAAACACCGACCGCTAGACGCACGACCGAACCAGGGCCGCGCGTCTGGCGAATCCATGAGTTCCATGTCGAGTCGTCCACGAGCCGCCACAGCAACGCAATACCGCTGACAACGACTAGGACCGGCAGCATCCAACCGCTGAGCCAGTCGCCTGCCAGTGCAATGAGCAAAAGGACGCCCCCGCCGACCGCGATAAGCGCAACACTTTGGGCGATCTCGCGCGCTGGGGCGCCGCTGCGCTTTGGACTCAAGCCTTGGCGCATTGCCGACTCGACGCCGGGGCTACCCTCGGGCGCCTGAAGAGGCAGGAACCGCCAGCAAAGCAGGTAGGCGATTACCCCGATCCCGTTGACGAAGGTAGTCACGACGAAACCGATTCGTATCCAAATCACCGGTACCGAAAAGTGCTCGGCAAGTCCGGCCGCGACTCCGCCGATCACGCGGCTGTTCAGTGGCCGGAATGCTCGACGGGGGCCGTCGCTGCTCGCCGGTATGGACATAGGGCAAGCCTCACACGGCCAACTACCAAAAAACCATCGGGTATGCCCACTAGATGCGTGTTCGAACGTCAGGGTTCGGTCAGGGTCATGCCCGATTCCAGATCGCGCCTATCTTGGGCAGGCTTGCAGTATGACTACTCCGAGTGGTTCCCGAATTGACGGCTTGAGTCGCCCAACGGACGGGCGGATCGTCGCCGGTGTCTCGGCCCGCATCGCCAAAGAGCTCAACATTGATCCGGTGCTCGTGCGGATCGGTTTCGTGGTCTTGGTTTTCGTCGGCCTCGCCGGCCCGCTGCTCTACGGTTCGTACTGGATTCTGGTGCCCACTGAGGGCAAAGAGCACAGTCCGCTTGGTGAGGTGTTCGACGTGAAGGCCGAATCTGAACTGCGAAAGGTCGGCCTAATCGTGGCGGCGGTGGTCGCACTCCTTGCAGTCTTTGGAGACACCTCATACGGCGGCGGTCCCTGGCTTTGGGGCACC
>JAKPAQ010000588.1 GCA_029779385.1 Actinomycetes bacterium
CACGGCAGGTGCTTGGCTACCACCGCTGGCAGCACCGCGTCGGCCATCGAGCAGGCGACCGTGGTGCGGTAACCGAACTCGGTGGCCGCCCAAGCAAGCACGGTGTCGGCGTCTGCCTCGGCGAACCGAATAGCCGCATCCTCGGCGATTTGCTTGAGTTCCTCGCGGCTGCGTGCCGGTGCTAAAGAGAGGGCGCGTTGGGCAAGGTGCTCCGCACGACCTAGGTCGTGGGCGAGTTGGCGCTCGCGGCGTTCGGCAAGACTGGGGCTGTTCATCGCTGCGAGACTACTTCGCGCGACACACTGTGGACGCTGCGTCCACGATGCGATACGCCTAGGGTGGGAGTCATGGTTCGCTATATAGACATTCATCCGGTCGACCCGCAGCAACGTGCGGTGGACCAGGCGGTCAAGGTTTTGCGCGACGGGGGACTGGTGGCATACCCGACCGATTCGGGTTACGCGCTAGGAGCTCAGTTGGGCAATGCGGAGGCGCTGACACGAATCAAGCAACTTCGCCAACTGGACGACAAACACCATTTCACCCTAGTTTGCAAGGATTTCTCGCAACTGGGCCAGTTTGTCCACGTAGACAATTCGGTGTTTCGGGCGCTAAAAGCGGCCACACCGGGTCCCTACACCTTCATTTTGCCGGGTACTCCCGAAGTGCCAAAGCGAATGCTGCATGCGAAGAAGAAGACGGTAGGGGTGCGAATTCCCGAGCATCGGGTCGTGCGCGCACTGCTTGAGGAACTTGGTGAGCCGATTTTGTCGTCCACGTTGATCCTGCCGGGTGAAACCGAACCGATGACTCAGGCGTGGTTGATCGGCGAGGAGATCGGTGACCAACTCGACGCGATCATCGACTCGGGCGAGGAAATTGTTGCCGAGCCGACAACCGTCGTCGATCTTTCGTCGGGTGAACCGGTTGTGCTGCGCGAAGGCGCGGGGGACACCTCGCGATTCGAGTAGCCGCGATTTGTCTACGAGTCAGCGTGGGTTGCGAATCCCCAACACCTGATGTGAGGTGCAGGACATCACCAACGCAATGACCCAACCAACAACAGTCCAGCCGAGCAAGAGATTCAACCAGAAGATTGCGCCAGTGTTGGACTTGCCCCGAGTGGCCGCGATTGCCCAGGGGAGCATGTAGCCCGCGGTCAAAATCGTAATGAGCCAAGCGAAAAATGTCTGGAATGGGCGCGAACTCTTGTCAGTGACAATCTGAACCATGGATCCAGTCTAGGCACTTTTTGTGAACCGAATCGCCAAACTCGTCGCGCAACGCCAGTCTCGGTTTTAGCCAGCTACGGCAAAGGTAACCGCATACTGATCTCGTAGAACAGTGTTTGGATCGGCCAGTACAACAGCACGGCCGTGGTGAAGGCGATGGCCACGCCGCGCGGAGACTTGGCGAACAAGGTGAGAGCAATGGCCATGATGACGTTGAGCACGCCTTCGGCGGTCCTGTCCGGGGCGAACGGGGCGAGTGCGCCGGTGCGTTTGAGCCATATTTGTTGAAGTGGTCCGGTTATCAACACCAGCGAGGCTGCGGCACCGAGTGCCACAGGTCCGATCAATTCCCTCCCGCGTGCCATGTTCATGGCGGCCGACAACGGCGGACACACCACTGCGGCCAGCACGAACCAAGCCAAGCTTTGCAGTTCGAACGGATAGCCGAGCACAAAGGCGGCCCAGGCATAGTAGGTCGTATTCATCGCGAGGAAGAACAGGGCAGAGACAGTGCCCGCACGTAGGGGCGAACGTGAGAACCACCCGATCGTGGCGACTATTGCCACCCAGACGGCAAATCCAGTACCTAGGTCGCCAATCAAATCCGGACCGTTCTCATCGGACCACTTGGCGAGCGCACCGGCGAACACTCCGGCCGAAATAGCGAAAAAGATGAATCTTGGGCCCCGAGTCATGTTGGCAAATGTCGTGGACCGTTGACCTGCCGCCTGAGTTGTCTGGGACTGGCTCGTCGTTGTTTGTGACATCAGTGCAACTCTCGTTTAAGGGTGGGCAAGAGGAGAGTACGTCAACGAACACTCAGGGAGAGTGGTGGGCCCAATGCAGAGAATGACATAATGTGCATTATCGGACAACTCTGGAAAGCGACGGAAGTGGGCTCTGTCGCCCAATTAGCGGTATGCGTCCGCCCGGCGTACGACGGCAACGACAGTCACGCGCCGAAGTTCGTCGTCGATTCGGTAAATGACCCGGTAGGTGCCACGTCGGGCGCTATGCCGATCTTCCAGTGGAGGCCGTAGGCGCTTTCCGACGCGATGAGGATTTATGAGCAACGGGCCAACGATGAACTCGTAGGCGGCGAAGGCCACGGATTCAGGAAGCGTCTCAGTTGGTTGCCGCCGTGAGGTCGGCGAAATGATTAACTCGAAGCGTTCTATCGTCACGAAGTGCGGCCGCGCTTAGCCATCGCAAGTTCGAGATCTTGTTCAGACTCGCCTTCGCCGCGAGCCAACTCTTCGTCGGACGCCGCCAATTGGCTTACGGCTGCCTCGTCCGAAAGGATGGCGATCGTTTCCTCGAGGGCTTCTAGGTCTGCCGGCGACAGCAGCACCGCTGACGGTCGGCCATGCACCGTGACAGTGACCCGTTCGTGCTGACGATCGACGCGACTGACCAATTCAGACAGATGCGCTTTCGCATCGGCTAACGAAAACGTCTCACTCATGGTCATAAGTATGACCAGAAAAGGTCGCTAACTCAAGAGCGGACTCTATTCCCCAACCTGCATTGCCAGGTGTTTGGCGGTGAGCGTTTTGCCGTCGCTGACCAGATCTGCCGGCGTTCCCTCGAATACGACCTTGCCGCCGTCGTGTCCAGCGCCTGGGCCAAGGTCAATAATCCAGTCGGCGTGAGCCATGACTGCCTGGTGATGTTCGATCACAATCACCGACTTGTCGGCGTCAACTAGCCGATCCAGCAAAGCCAACAGATTATCGACGTCGGCTAGGTGCAAACCTGTCGTCGGCTCATCTAGCACGTAGATATCGCCCGGATCGCCAAGTTGGTTTGCCAGCTTGAGCCGTTGGCGCTCCCCGCCTGAAAGTGTCGTCAGCGACTGCCCCAGATTGACATAACCTAGTCCGACGTCGGCTAGCCGATCCAGAATCTTGACCGCGGCCGGCACCTTTGATTCGCTTTCGCTGAAGAACGCCAGCGCCTCTGCAACCGGCATTTCGAGCACGTCGGCGATGCTGCGACCACCAAACTTGTACTCCAACACCGACTGGTCGAAGCGCCTCCCCTCGCACTCTTCGCACGGTGTCTCCATCGTGTCGAACATGCCAAGGTCGGTGTAGATGACGCCCGCCCCTTTACATACCGGACACGCACCATCGGAGTTCGCGCTAAACAGGCCAGGTTTCACCCCGTTGGCCTTCGCGAACGCCTTTCGGATGGGGTCCAACAGGCCGGTATAGGTGGCCGGGTTGCTTCGACGCGAACCCTTGATCGCGCCCTGATCGATCGTGACCACCTCAGCTCGGGTGCTCACCGAACCGTGGATTAGCGAACTCTTACCCGAACCGGCGACTCCCGTAATGACTACGAGCACGCCCAGTGGAATGTCGACGTCAACGTCTTGCAAGTTGTGGGTTTTCGCTCCGCGGACCTCAAGGGTAGACGTCTGTTGGCGAACTTTAGATTTCAACGCGGCTTTGTCGTGCAGGTGACGGCCGGTGACCGTGTCTGCACTACGCAACTGCGCGAGCGATCCTTCAAACACCACTTCCCCGCCGGCACTGCCTGCACCCGGGCCAAGATCGACGATATGGTCTGCAATTTCGATGGTTTCGGGCTTATGTTCAACCACCAGAACCGTGTTGCCCTTGTCGCGAAGCCGCAGCAAGAGTTGGTTCATGCGCTCGATGTCGTGCGGATGCAGCCCGATTGTCGGCTCATCGAAAACGTAGGTGACGTCAGTTAGCGAAGACCCCAGGTGGCGGATCATTTTGGTGCGCTGCGACTCACCGCCAGAAAGGGTGCCAGCGGGCCGATCGAGCGACAAATAGCCCAAGCCGATATCTACGAAAGAGTCGAGTACGGCGCGTATGCCGTTCAGCAATGGTTCTACGGACTGGTATTCGATCTCGTTGAGCCAAACCGCCAAATCACTGATTTGCATGGCGCAAAGGTCGGCGATGTTTTTGCCACGAATCTTCGATGACCTAGTCAGCTCGTTGAGCCGCGTGCCGTCGCACTCTGGGCAGGTCTGAAACGTGATGGCCCGATCCACGAAAGCGCGAATATATGGCTGCATCGCGTCGCGGTCTTTAGCCAGCATCGACTTTTGAATCTTTGGGATCAACCCGTCAAAAGTGACGTTTATCCCCTCGACCTTGATTTTGGTCGGTTCGCTGTACAGGAACCGGTCGAGTTCGCGTTTGCTGAAATCCTTAAGCTTTTTGTCTGGATCGAAGAATCCACTACCGCGATAGATCCGGCCGTACCAGCCATCCATCGAATAGCCTGGCACCAAAATCGCACCCTCGTTGAGCGACTTCTCGCCATCAAACAACGCAGTCAAATCAAAGTCGCTGACCGTGCCCATTCCCTCGCAACGGGCACACATTCCGCCGGTGACCGAAAACTCTCGGCGTTCCTTGACGGTCCGCTCCCCCTGCTCGAACGTCACTGCGCCGGCGCCACTCATCGAGGCGACGTTGAACGAGTACGCCTGTGGCGAGCCAATGTGAGGCTCAGCGATTCGACTGAAGAGCATGCGCAGGAGTGCGTTCACGTCGGTGGCGGTGCCGACCGTGGATCTAACGTTGGCACCCATTCGCTC
>JAKPAQ010000092.1 GCA_029779385.1 Actinomycetes bacterium
CCGAACGGTTTTCGGATCAAGGAGGCGGACTCGTTCGATCGCCCATCGTCCCCATGGCCGCCGTCGGGGTTCGGTTGTACATGTCGATGGTGGGTCGAGAAAATCTTTGGCGCCAATGACCACGCGGCGCTCATCAAACGTAACCAGGTCGACCTCTCCGCGCTGGGCCGCGCCGACGACAGCGGCACCGGCGCTATGCAGGCAATAGAGAACGCGCCGGCCGCCCGCAGTGCGACGGTCTGCCGCAATCTGGGCCGGATTGGGACTGCTACCCAGCCGCGCCGTTGCCGCGACACGCGAACCGTCAGGCAACGCCAGGTCCAGCTCATGCATGCCGCCCGAGACTTGAATACCGGCCTCGCCGAGAAGTCCGAACGCGGCAGATCCGCTCATTGGCCAGCCCCTAGACTGCAGATACAACCGAAATGCTGAATCATCATGTTCGGTTGTTGGACTTATTCTCTAACAACGTGTATACACGCTTTTGTTCGCACAAACCAGGGGGTTCAGCTGCCTCCTCGCCGAGCTTCCTTCTCCGGAGCTTCCCCGTCGAATATCGACCTGGCACTCGCGGTGGCGCTGTTGGCGTTTCTTTACACGGCTTGGAACCGATGAAATGCCTCGCGCATGGCCGCTTCGCGGCCGAAGCCGGCTTTGCGGTCGTAGCCGTCCAGGACGGGGAATTGGGTGCGGTAGATCGTGCACAGCTCGTCGGCGGTGAGGTTCAGGCCGAGTGCTACGAGCGCGTCGATTTCGACGAGGGCTTGGCGGCGGTCCTCGGGTTTACGGTGTGGGGTGTCCCAGGTCCACGTGGTTCCCACGACGTCGTACCAGAGGTCGGCGTAGGCATTGGTGACGCAGTTGAGGCGAAGGACACGCTCGACTAGATCGGGGCGAATTGTATCTGATGATGTGACCGGCAACCGTGCGATCGTTGACAACCGAATGCTCGACTTTGGGGCCGCACGAACAGCGAAGTCGGCAACTAGAGACGATAGACAGGCTGCGGTCAAGGACAGGTCCGTATCATCGTCCATCGCAACTGACAGGACCGACTGGCGGAGGTGAATTGCCCCAGGTGGAATGATCGCCGGAATCAACGTCCGCTCGCCAGTATTTGCTGCCATGCTGCGCCAGACGATTCGAAAACGACTCCGCGCGGTCACATTCCGCCCGTCGACATTCCAGCTCATACAGGCCGCGGCGAACCGGTCTGCCGAAACAGCTCTGCGGTATGAAGTAGCCGGAACCGCGCCTGCTGCGAGGGTTTGAAAGTCGGTCGCTGTCCAGTCTTGGTTGTTCAGCATCGTGGGGTTGGGTGACTTATATAGCGGGGTGGCGACGTGAATGTGTGGGCCTTGCAGTATGACGTCGTCCCATGATGAAGGGACGCCCCACA
>JAKPAQ010000108.1 GCA_029779385.1 Actinomycetes bacterium
GGAGTAACACCTCATGAGCTATTTTTCTGGACAAGGACGCGTCTTCATCGGTTCGCGTGACATCAACGGTAATCCGCAAGGGCTCACCTTCGTCGGTAACGTCCCCGACCTCAAGGTTTCGCTGTCGGTCGAAACCCTGGAGCATCAGGAATCCCAATCCGGCCAGCGACTAACCGATCTGCAACTCATCAAGACCAAGAAAGGCGAGTTTGCCTGCACGCTGGAAGAACTGATTCAGTCGAATCTGGAACTCGCGCTTTACGGTTCCACCACCGTCGTGACGACCGGCACAGTCACCGACGAGCCAGTTATTGCCACCGCCGAACTCGGGAAGCTCTATCTGCTGGGCAAGCAAAACGTTTCCACCGTGGTGATCAAGGCGGGGGCGGCGACCGTGGCGGCAGAAAAATACACGGTCAACGCCAAACACGGCTCGATCATGTTTAACGACATCACCGGAGTCACGGGTGCCATCGTCGCCAGTTACAGCTACGGCGCGGCCAACGTCACGGCGATGTTCACGCAGCCGCTGCCCGAGCGCTGGGTGCGCTTCGAGGGACTGAACACGGCGGACGCTAACAAGGAAGTCGTGATCGACCTCTATCGGGTGGCCATCAATCCGACCAAGGACTTGTCGGTGATCGGCACGGAATTAATGAAGTTCGAATTGTCGGGTCAAGTACTGGCAGATCTCACCAAGGCGGCATCCGGTGCGCTGGGTCAGTTTGGCCGCATCGTGTTGTTGTGATGAGAGGCGACACTTTTGCTGTGCTGCCGCCGGTGCCGGTGACGCTCGTCATCGGCGGCGAGCGCCTCGAGCTCACGCCGCTCAAGGTCGGCGATGTGCCGGCCTTCGCCCGCGCTATTCAACCGGCAGCGGCCAGTCTTTCCGCCTCTCCCGACTGGTTGGAACTCCTGGCACTGCATGGCGAGGCGGTGGTTGAGGCGGTCGCCATCGCCAGCCGTCGCCCTCCCGAGTGGGTGAGGGACTTGGAACTCGATGATGCCGTGCGCTTGGCAGAAGCGGTATTCGAGGTGAATGCCGATTTTTTTATCCAGCGCGTGCTGCCGAGTCTGACCGAGGCGGCGACGCGGGTAAGCCAAACCCTGGGAGTCCAGAT
>JAKPAQ010000168.1 GCA_029779385.1 Actinomycetes bacterium
AGGAATCGTTGAACAGACCATTTCCGTGCCGATAATCGACAACCTGATTGCTGAGTTGCCGGAGACTTTTCAGGTAAATCTGTATAACCCGAGCGCCAATGCGCAAATCGGAAATACGGTTGCCGTCGCGACGATCATCGACAACGACGCGTCGACGGTGGGTACGCCGGTGGTGACGATCAACGACTTTGTCGTTGACGAGGCCAGTAAGGAGGCGACGTTCGTGATCACGCTGGACCGGCCATCGACGGCCGTCGTGTCGATGAACTACACGACGCAGGACGGAGGTGCGCTGGCGGGGAGCGACTATGTTGTGACCAGTGGGAGCCTGAGTTTTGCGCCGGGCGAGACGGCGAAGACGGTCAAGGTGACGCTGCTCAACGACACAGCACCCGAGTCTTCGGAAGACTTCAATCTGGTGTTGTCGGCGTTGTCTGGTGCGACGACGCTTGACCCAGTGGGGACGGCGATCGTCGCCGAGAACGACGCCCCACCGGTGAGCACGTCGAACATTTCTGTGGACGACATTGTGGTCGGCGAGAGCCAGACCTACGCCGATTTTCTGGTGCGTCTTGATCGGCCGAACAGCGGTACGGTCAAGGTCAATTACAACACCTATAACGGCACGGCGACCTACTACTCGGGTGGTGATTTCGTGAATCAGTCCGGGTACCTGACCTTTGCACCGGGCGAGATGGTCAAGACGGTGCGGGTGACGCTGAACAACGACACTGCGGTGGAACCGACCGAGAACTTCACTCTAGGTCTCTCTGGCGCGAGCGCCAACGCGACGATTGCACGCAACGTGGCCACGGCGACGATCATCGACAACGATGCGTCGACGGTGGGTACGCCGGTGGTGACGATCAACGACTTTGTCGTTGACGAGAGCAACAAGGAAGCGACGTTCGTGGTGACGCTGGACCGGCCGTCGACGGGCGTCGTGTCGATGAGCTATGCCACGCAGGACGGTGGTGCGCTGGCGGGGAGCGACTACGTCGCGACGAGCGGCAGCCTGAATTTTGCGCCGGGCGAGACAGCGAAGACGGTCAAGGTAACCTTGCTGAACGACACCGCGAGCGAAACATCGGAAGCGTTCAACCTCGTTCTCTCGACGCTGAGTGGCGCGACGAGTCTTGACCCGGTGGGGACTGCGATAATTGCCGAGAACGATGCGGCGCAGGTCAGCACGTCGAACATTTCCGTAGACGACATTGTGGTGGGCGAGAGCCAGACCTACGCCGATTTTCTGGTACGTCTCGATCAGCCGAACAGCGGCACGGTCAAGGTCAATTACAACACCTATAACGGCACG
>JAKPAQ010000170.1 GCA_029779385.1 Actinomycetes bacterium
CCGGCGAAGACTGGCTTGACCCCGACTGGTTCCGGTTCGGCGCCTCCTCCCTGCTAAACGACCGACTGCTGCAACGGCAGAAAATGCTCACTGGCCGGTACAGCGGCCCCGACTACGTCACCTTGGACTGATTCTGATGCCCGGTTTCGAATACGCTCCAGCGCCCGAGTCGCGCGCCATCGTCGATTTGGCCGCCAGTTACGGCCTGTTCATTGACGGCGAGTTCACCGACGGCGGCGGCAACGCTTTTAAGACAGTGAACCCGGCGAACGAAGAAGTCCTTGCCGAGGTTTCGTGTGCCGATGCCGGCGACGTCGATCGCGCAGTCAAGGCCGCGCGGCGTGCCCACACCAAAGTTTGGGGGCCGATGCCCGGTCGCGAACGCGCCAAATACCTGTTTCGGATCGCCCGGATTTTGGCCGAACGCAGTCGCGAGTTCGCCGTCCTAGAAACTCTCGACAACGGCAAGCCGATCAAAGAGTCGCGCGACGTTGACGTGCCGCTGGCGTCTCAGTGGTTCTTCTACAACGCTGGCTGGGCCGACAAACTCGAGCACGCCGGACTCGGCCCGAACCCGAAATCTCTCGGGGTGGCCGCCCAAGTCATCCCGTGGAACTTCCCGCTGCTGATGCTGGCGTGGAAAGTCGCGCCCGCTTTGGCCGCGGGCAACACGGTCGTGCTCAAACCAGCCGAAACCACACCGCTGAGCGCCCTGCTTTTCGCCGAGGTGTGCCGCCAAGCCGAACTGCCGGCGGGCGTCGTCAACATCATCACCGGCGCTGGCGAAACCGGCCAACTCTTGGTCGCTCACCCCGACGTGAACAAGGTCGCGTTCACTGGTTCGACGCCAGTTGGTCAAGAGATCGCACGCACGGTCGCAGGCACCGACAAGGCGCTGACCCTCGAACTCGGCGGCAAGGCCGCAAACATCGTCTTCGACGACGCGCCGATCGACCAGGCCATCGAAGGGATCGTCCGCGGGATCTTCTTCAACCAAGGTCACGTCTGCTGCGCCGGCTCGCGGCTGCTCGTCCAAGAGAGCATCGCCGACGAAGTCCTCGAACGCCTCAAGTCGCGGATGCAAACGCTGCGCCTGGGTGACCCACTCGACAAGAACACCGACGTCGGCGCGATCAACTCGGCCGAACAACTCGCCCGGATCAAGGCCTTGGCCGCCACCGGAGACGAGGAAGGCGCCGAGCGCTGGAGCGCGCCGTGCGAACTGCCCGACCGCGGTTTCTGGTACGCGCCAACGATCTTCACCGGCGTCACTCAAGCGCACCGCATCGCCCGCGAAGAGATCTTCGGCCCGGTCCTTTCGGTGCTGACCTTCCGCACGCCAGCTGAAGCGATCGAAAAAGCCAACAACACGCCATACGGCCTTTCGGCCGGGGTGTGGACCGAAAAAGGTTCGCGGATTCTGGCGATGGCGAACGAACTTCGCGCCGGCGTCGTCTGGGCGAACACGTTCAACCAGTTCGATCCGGCCTCGCCGTTCGGCGGCTACAAGGAGTCCGGTTACGGCCGAGAGGGTGGCCGACAGGGGCTGGCCTCCTACCTGCAGGAGGCACGATGAGCGACCGCGTAGAAGTCCGCAAGACTCACAAACTGTTCATCGGTGGTGCATTCCCACGTTCGGAATCGGGCCGAACCTACGAGGTGCTCTCAGCTCGCGGAAAGTTCTTGGCGAACGCTTCAAAGGCCTCGCGCAAGGATGGGCGAAATGCGGTCACTGCCGCTCGCAAGGCGTTCGGCGGTTGGGCTAAGCGCACCGGCTACAACCGGGGCCAGATCCTGTATCGCGTGGCCGAAGTGATGGAAGGTCGCCGCGACCAGTTCGTCGCCGATGTGCGCGCCGCCGAAGGAGTCTCGGAAAAGCGCGCCAACGCGATCGTCGACTCGGCGATTGACACTTGGGTTTGGTACGCCGGTTGGGCCGACAAGATCGCTCAAGTCGCGGGCAACGCGAACGCCGTCAACGGCCCGTTCTTCAACTTGACCTCACCCGAGCCGACTGGCGTGATCGCAATCGCGGCACCACAAGAGTCCTCGCTGCTTGGCCTCGTTGAAGTGTTGGCGCCAGTCCTTGCGGCCGGAAATTGCGCAGTTTTGGTGTCCTCGAACGATCGGCCCCTACCGGCGGTCACCCTGGCTGAAGTGCTCGCGACCGCCGATGTGCCCGGCGGAGTAGTCAATATCTTGACCGGCGACATCGCCGAGATCGGCCCCTGGTTGGCGACCCATCAAGACGTCAACGGCCTAGACCTCACCGGTGTCGACGATCCTGAGATTGCTCGCTCCTTGGAGGCCGACGCAGCGGTCAACCTCAAACGGATCGTTCGACCCGAAGCGGCCACCGGTGAGTCGTTGAGCCGGATCACCAACTTCGTTGAGGCCAAGACGGTCTGGCACCCGATCGGCGTGTGAGCACGGTCCCAGGTGAGCACGGTCGCGGTTTAGATATCCTCACCCAATGCCGCATGTCGTGATCTTGGCCGGACCGTCGGGTTCGGGTAAGTCTCATCTGGCCGAACGACTCGGTTGGACGGTGCTGAGGTTGGACGATTTCTATCATCCGGTCGACCAACCGGGACTGCCGGTGAGCACCCTGGGGATTCCCGATTGGGACGACGTCGGCACCTGGAATATCGATGCGGCAATGAGCGCCATCGAAGAACTGTGCCGAACTGGCCGAACGGCCGTGCCGATCTACGACATTTCAGTCAGCCGGGCGACCGGCACGCGCGAAGTGGTACTGACCGGTGACCGGTTCATCGCCGAGGGCCTGTTCGCTGCCGTGATCGTCGCGCCATGCCAAGATGCCGGGCTACTGTCAGCGGCGATCTGCCTAACCCGGCCTCGACTCGTAGTTTTCGCTCTTCGGCTGGCTCGCGACCTGCGCGAGTCACGCAAACCACCGCTGACTCTGGTACGTCGAGGATGGCGACTAATGAAAGACCAGCCGCGAGTCGTAGCCGAAGCAGTGGCCGCGGGCTGCAAACCGATGAGTCCGCGGCAGGCCTACCGCCAGCTCAACTCTGCGCAGCAAAACCAGGCTTGACCACGTCGTTGATTAGCGTCAAGCGCTCATCGAACGGCAAGAAGGCGCTCTTCATCGCGTTGACGGTGAACCAACGCAGGTCGCCGACGCTGTAGCCAAACGCATCAACCAACAGGCTCATCTCGTTACCGATGGAAGTACCGCTCATTAGCCGGTTGTCGCTGTTGATCGTCACCCGAAAACCAAGCTCGGCCAGCGGCCCGATGGGATGATCGGCGATCGTTTTCATGCCCGCAACCGCGCTGGTTTGCAGGTTTGAGGACGGACACATTTCCAACGGGATCCGAGTATCGCGGATATAGCTGGCGAGCCGGCCGAGTTTCGCTGGCTCGCTCGTGAAGTCAATGTCGTCGACGATTCGCACGCCATGGCCCAACCGGTCGGCTCCGCACCGCTGAACGGCCTGCCAGATCGACGGCAGCCCGAAGGCTTCACCGGCATGGATCGTGAATCGCACGTTCTCGCGGCGCAGGTACTCGAACGCTTCGAGGTGCAAGATCGGCGGGAAGCCATCCTCGGCACCAGCAATATCGAAACCGAAAACTCCACGATCGCGGTACTGCACCACGGTCTCGGCGATTTCGAGTCCGCGTGAGGCGTGCCGCATCGCAGTCAACAGTTGGCCAACCACCATCGGTCGGCCCTGTTCATTGACTTGACGAACACCCTCATCGATGCCGGCCTGAACCGCCTCGACCGTCTCGCCGATAGTCAGTCCGTCGCGCTGATGCTGTTCAGGCGCCCAGCGAAGTTCGGCATAGACGACGTTGTCGGCGGCCAAATCCAAGACGGCCTCGCGGGCAACTCGCGCCAAATCTTCGGGTCTTTGCATGACCGCGACGGTGTGTTCAAACGTCTCCAAATAGCGCACCAGCGAACCTGAAGAGGCCGCGTCGGTGAACCACTGACCCAATTCTGCTGCCGGGGCTGGAAGTTCATGTCCGATCTGGGCGGCAATGTCGGCCACCGTGCTTGGCCGGACTCCGCCGTCGAGGTGTTCGTGCAACGCCACCTTGGGCACTGCTGCAATCTGGGCTGCAGTGGCTCTCATGGCGTGTCCATCAACAAGGTGACGGTTTCGGCGATGCAGGCCGGCTTTTCCGACCCTTTGATTTCTACAGTGTGCTGAATCGTCACTTGCTGCCCTTTCTCGATGTCGCGAACCTCGAGGACCTCAACGCGCACCCGGATCTTGGAGCCGACCCGGACCGGTGCCATGAACCGGACACGGTTTAGGCCGTAGTTGACTCGGGCCCGATCGCCGGCGAATGCATACACCTGCGCGCTCAGAAACGGCAGCATCGAAAGCGTCAGGTAGCCGTGGGCGATGGTTGCGCCGAACGGGCCATCGGCCGCGCGCTCTGGGTCGATGTGGATCCACTGGCGGTCCCCGGTTGCGTCGGCGAACATATCGATTCGATCTTGACCAATTTCAACCCAAGAACTGGAACCGATCTCCGTCCCAGCGGCAGCAGCAATCTCGGCGCGGTCGTTCAAAATGAGCATGCCTCGAACCTATCTGGTTGGTGGAGTCAGCTTTCAACTCTGGCAAGTATCAGCGGTTTAGCCGCAGTGAACTCATTGCCAATCGAGTAACTGTCAGTCAGTGCCGCCAACGCCAACTCGAAGCGTTCTGGGGTGTCAGTGTGCAGGGTCATGAGTGCGCTACCGGCCGTCACGTGATCGCCGGGTTTGGCGTGCAACTCGACTCCGGCACCTGCCTGGACGGCCTCGCCGGGGCCCGAACGGCCAGCGCCGAGCCGCCAAGCAGCAACCCCGACAGCCATCGCGTCAAGCGAGGTGAGCACACCGGTATCAGATGCGGTGACGGTGAACGTTTCGCGAGCGGTCGGCAGTGGCGCGTGCGGGTCGCCGCCTTGCGCGGCAATCATCTTGACCCACGCGTCCATCGCCCGACCGTCGGCCAAAGCGTCCGCCGGATCGATTTCGGTTCGCCCAGCACCTGCAAGCATTTCGCGGGCCAAGGCAATCGTCAGTTCGACCACATCGGCAGGCCCGCCACCAGCAAGCACTTCAACTGACTCGCGAACTTCGAGGGCGTTCCCGGCCGTGAGCCCAAGGGGCGTACTCATCTCCGTTAGCAACGCGACCGTGTTCACGCCGGCGTCAGCACCGAGTGCCACCATCGTTTCGGCCAGTTCGCGAGCCGACTCTTCAGTTTTCATGAAGGCGCCAGAGCCGACCTTGACGTCCAAGACGAGCGCCCCGGTTCCTTCAGCGATCTTCTTGCTCATGATCGAACTGGCGATCAACGCGATCGATTCGACCGTGCCGGTGACGTCGCGCAAGGCATAAAGCTTTTTGTCCGCCGGCGCCAAGCCCGAACCGGCAGCGCAGATCACCGCACCGACATCACGCAGTTGGGTCATCATCTGCTCGTTTGACAATGCCGCCTGCCAACCGGGAATCGACTCCAGTTTGTCGAGCGTGCCGCCGGTGTGGCCGAGCCCGCGACCAGAAAGTTGCGGCACGGCAACCCCGCAGGCGGCAACCAGCGGGGCCAGCGGCAGAGTGATCTTGTCGCCTACCCCGCCAGTGCTGTGCTTGTCTGCCGTTGGCATCGGCAGCGACGAAAAGTCCATCCGTTCGCCGGTAGCGATCATCGCGGATGTCCAGCGCGCGATTTCGCGCCGGTCCATCCCGTTGAGCAAGATCGCCATCGCTAGGGCAGACATTTGCTCGTCGGCAACTACGCCACGAGTGTAGGCATCAACAACCCAGGAGATTTGTTCATCTGTTAGTCGTTGACCGTCACGCTTGGCGACGATCACGTCAGTTGGCGCAAACGGTTCGGGCGTCATTTCAGGTCCGTACTGTCGAATGCGTCAGGCAGGATTTCGGTTAGCGGCTTGACCCCCGAAGAAGTCAAGAGTTCGCAAGTCGGACCGCCGTTCTCCCACAAGATCTGCCGACAGCGACCGCACGGCATGACCGGCTCACCGTTGCCTTCAACGCAGACGACCGCCCGCAAGCGGCCACCACCGGTTGAATGCAGCGCCGAAACCATGCCGCACTCGGCACACAGCGCAACACCGTAGGCGGCGTTCTCGACGTTGCAGCCCAATACGACACGGCCGTCATCGACCAAACCGGCGGCACCGACTTTGTAGTTCGAGTACGGCGCATAGGCCCGCTGCATCACCTCGGTGGCGTAACCCTGCAACGCCTTCCAGTCGACCGGTGCGTCGGTCGGAGTGAATCCGAACTCGCTCATCCCGCACTTCCCTTTCGATAAACCTTGCCATCGGCGGCAGGCATCCGCAGGTTCTGACTAAACACCGCCAGAACCAACAGCGTGGTCACGTATGGGGTCATAGTGGCCAACTCGCTTGGAACTTCAGTGGTGGTGAAGTAGATGCCAGCAACCACCACGCCAATGACTGCGGCGATCAATGCCGAGCGTTGCCCGTGTTGGCGCCACTGCCAGATCGCCAGCAAAATCATGAACACTGCGACCAACAGCAGCAGTGCGTGCACGCTTTCGCCGCCGCCACGGAGTCGAACCGTGTCGGTGTAACCGAACAAGGTCGCACCCGCGAACAACCCACCAGGGCGCCAGTTGCCAAAGATCATCGCAGCCAGACCTATATAACCGCGACCGCCGGTCTGCCCATCGCGGAAGGCGTTGGCTGCCACGAGCGCCAAGTAGCCGCCCGCCAATCCAGCCAAGCCGCCGGAGGTGATTACCGCGATGAACTTGTACCGGTAGACGTTGATGCCAAGCGATTCGGCTGCCGCCGGCGACTCGCCACAAGAACGAACTCGTAGACCAAACGAGGTGCGCCACAGCAGCCACCAGGTAAGGACGAACAGGCCAATCGAGATGATCGTCAGCACCGAAATGTTGGTGACCATGGCCCGCAACAACGCGGCCGCATCGGAAATGAAGAACCAGTTCTGGTTTTCGATTTCGCCGAGAGGGTCAGACAGCCAAGAAATCGTGATACTCGGCAGTTGCCCGACCGGCGGCGACTGAGTCTGGCCGCCGCCAGGAACACCCGTGAAAGCCAAGGCAGCCAGGTACTGAACCGCGCCCAAAGCGATGATGTTGATCGCGACGCCAGAAACAATGTGGTCGACGCCAAAATAAACCGTGGCCACCGCGTGCAACAGACCACCAGCTGCGCCCAACAAGATGGCCCCGAATACGCCCTGCCACGGACCGTAGAAGTAGCCGAAGTACCCGGCGCCGAAGGTTCCCAGAATCATCATGCCTTCGAGGCCGATGTTGACCACGCCAGAGCGTTCGGACCAAAGTCCACCCAGACCGGCCAAACCGATTGGAATCGCGGCAATCAGGGTCGCGCGAATTGTGCCGGACGAGGACAAGTCATCCACGCCGGTCACGATCCGAAGTAGCGAAATGACTGCGAGGACCGCGGAAAGGCCGAGGAGCATCCACGGCCAAGTGAGCTTTCGGCCACTGCCGGCGGTCGGCTTAGTGAGTGAATCTGTGGCAACGCTCATTTGGCCACCTCCTTCGGTCGAACTTCGGCGTCCAAAGCAGCCGCCACCTGCCGTTGCTCAAGGCGGACTGAATAGCGACGAACAACCTCATAGGCGATGACCACCGACAACACGATCACACCTTGAGTCACCTTGACGATGTCTGGTGAGACGTCAAGCAAGATCTGCAGCGGGTTTGATTGCTCGTCCAAGTAGGCGAACAGAATCGCACCCAAGGCGATCCCGGCTGGGTGATTTCGACCGAGCAAAGCCACTGCGATGCCAGTGAAACCGAGGCCGGCTTGGAAGGTCGAACCGTAGGCGTAATCTTGACCAAAGAGCAATGGCATGCCCACCAGTCCCGCGACGGCACCTGAAAGCAGCATGGTCGTCAGGATCATCTTCTTGACGTTGATTCCTGATGAAACCGCGGCCGACTCCGACGAGCCAGCAGCGCGCAGATCAAAGCCAAATCGTGTCCGATTGATCAGCACCCAGTAACCAATGCCGACAATGGCGGCGACCACGATGAAGCCGTAAACTTCGCCGCCGAACATCGGAATCCCGGGCACGCGACTGCTCTCGGGGACTGGCTTGGTGGAGATGATGTTGCTGCCAGGTTCGCTCACCGCAACCTTGCGCAAGAGGTAAGCCACGACTGCGGTGGCAATGGCGTTGAGCATAATCGTCGAGATGACTTCAGAGACACCTCGAGTGACGCGCAGCAGTCCGGCAATCCCAGCCCACATCGCGCCAACGAACATGCCGGCCAGCACTGCAAGCACGACGTTGAAGTAGCCGGGCAGCCAAGCCTCGCCCGCGACCCAGGCCGCCGCAAAGGAGGCGATCCGGTACTGACCGTCGACGCCAATGTTAAACAGGTTCATCCGAAAGCCGATCGCCACCGCGACGGCTGAAAGGTAGTAGACCGTGCCGGCGTTGAGGATGTTGACGATCGACCGGTTACTCGGCCAACTCAAGATCTGGCCCCAAACCCCAATCCAGTCGTCACCGGCGAGGATGAGCACCAAACTGGTGACCACAAAGGCGGCAAAGAGTGCAAGCACTGGGGCGGCGAACGCCAACCCAATTCTGGATAGTCGCGACTGAGTCATGAACTCTCCTCCTCGCTGGCGCCGGTCATGGCAGAGCCGAGGCGCTGCGGTGTGACGTCGTTGGGGTCAAAGTGGCCGACGAGTCGGCCCCGAAGCAGCACCGCGATCGTGTCTGAAAGTCCGATCAGTTCGTCGAGGTCTGCCGAAATCAACAGGACGGCAAGGCCGTCACGGCGTGCACGCTTAATGTGCCCCCAGATCGCCGCTTGGGCGCCGACGTCAACACCTCGAGTCGGATGTGAGGCGATCAGCACGCTGGGCTCGCTGCTCATTTCGCGGCCGACGATCAACTTTTGCTGGTTGCCGCCGGACAACGCCCCGGCGAGCGTGTCGATGCTTGGGGTGCGCACATCGTATTCACGCACGATTCGTTCAGTGTCGGCGCGGGCGCCGGCGCGATCGATGAAGGGACCGCGCACATTCGGTTTGCGCGTCTGGTGGCCCAGGACCCGGTTCTCCCACAGCGGCGCGTCCAACAAGAGTCCTTGGCGATGGCGGTCCTCAGGAATGAACCCGATTCCTGATTCGCGCCGTTCGCGCGTCGACCAATCACCGATGGACTTGTCGTTCAGTTCGACCTGACCGGTGGCTTCTGGGCGCATCCCCATAATCGCCTCAACGAGTTCGGCCTGGCCGTTGCCTTCGACGCCGGCGATCCCGAGGATTTCGCCGGCGCGGATCCGGAAGGAAATGTGATCCAAAAGCGGTCGGCCACCACCTGTGCTCGGCAACGACAGGTCGATAACTTCGAGCACTTCACGATCGGTGACGGTCGAGACTTCGGTGCTCGGGTTGGGCAGTTCGGAGCCGACCATTAGTTCGGCCAGTTCGCGGGCCGAAACTGAACCGCCAGCAATAGTGGTGACCGTAGCGCCGCGGCGGATCACCGTAACCTCGTCGGCGACTGACAGCACCTCATCGAGTTTGTGGCTGATGAAAATCACGGCTAGGCCCTCGGCCTTTAGCTCGCGCAGGTTGTCGAAAAGTTCGTCAACTTCTTGGGGAACGAGCACGGCGGTCGGCTCATCCAAAATGATGATTCGGGCGCCGCGATAGAGAACCTTGAGGATCTCGATTCGCTGGCGCGCACCGACACCAAGTTCCTCCACGAGGACATCAGGCGCAATGTTTAGTCCGTATTGGGCCGATAGTTCTTCGATGCGCTCCTTGGCTTTATCGCCGATTCCGTGCATCTTTTCGGCGCCGAGGACGACATTTTCCAAGACAGTCAGGTTGTCCGCCAGCATGAAGTGCTGAAACACCATGCCGACGCCGTGAGCGATCGCGTCTGATGGCGAGGACAGCGAAACTTGTTCGCCGTCAATCTCGATCGTGCCCGAGTCTGGCTTTTGGACGCCGTACAGGATTTTCATCAGCGTCGATTTACCGGCGCCATTCTCGCCAACGATCGCGTGGACGGTGCCCTTTCGGACATCGATGTTCACGTCGTGGTTGGCGATCACACCCGGGAAGGTCTTACCAATGTCACGTAGC
>JAKPAQ010000189.1 GCA_029779385.1 Actinomycetes bacterium
GTTGATTTGGTTGGTTCCCTCAAAAATCTGGGTGAGTCGGCAATCGCGCCACACCTTCTCTAGTCGCTGCTGGTGCAACAACGAATCCGGGCCCAGTACGTCCATCGCCAGTTCGATCACGCTCATGGCGGTGTCGGAGGCGTGGAACTTGTTCATCGCGGCGTAACTCTGGTGAACTCGCCACGAACCAGAGGTGCGCCACAGTTGCGCCCGGATGGCGCTGGTTTGGGCGATCGCCTCGGCGACTACAAGTTGGGCCGACTGCTGGTCGAGCAGTGGCCGCCCGCCCAGCGAAGTGTGCCGGACATAGTCGATCAGGATGTCGCAGGCGGCTTGGGCGAAGCCCACTGACATGGCCGCCACCGGCACCCGAGACAGGTTCAACGTCTGGCGGTTCAAAGACCAACCTTGGCGGAGTTTGCCGACCACGTCAGCGTCGGGCACGAAGACGTCCACGAACTCCAGCTCAGCCGCGCCAGACGCGCGCATGCCCATCTTTAGTTCGGTGCGGATCGGCCTGAACCCAGGAGTGCCCTTCTCGACGAAAAAGCAAGTCCACGACTCGTATCCTTCGCCCTCAAGCGAAGCGAAGACTGTGAAACCGCGGGCCACGTCTCCCCCGCTGGTGAACACCTTGGAACCGTTTAGGATCCATCCTCCGTTGCCGCGGCGAGCAACAAGTCCAGGTTTTGCCGTAGCCGCGCCGTAGCCGTCCTCGACATCTGAACCGGCCTGCGGTTCGGTGATCGCGTACCCGTAGAGGTATGGGTCACCGGATTGACATGACTTCATCCCCGAGACGAGTCGACGTTTGATGAGCCCGGGGTTTGCCGACAACAGCAGCGGAACCTGACCGAGGCTGTTCGCCGACAGCAGCAGCATTTGCCCGCCGCAGACTCGACTGAACTCCTCGATCTTGATACTGGAGGCCAGCGGCAACGGGAATCTCGCGTTCGCCAAATCGCTACTGCCTAGCGGCTTGGGCAGCAGGTCCGAAAGCCAGCCAGCCCTGCCGGCCTCGACCAAAAGTTGATCAAGTGCCGCTGGCTGCTCACCAACATTCCAGTGAGGCGTCGCGTCCAATTCCAACGCCAGC
>JAKPAQ010000191.1 GCA_029779385.1 Actinomycetes bacterium
TCTCAAATCGCTGCATCCAGCTACTCGGTGCGCAGCTGGGTTCGAAGCATCCGATTCACCCGAACGACGACGTCAACATGAGTCAGTCGAGCAACGACACGTTCGTCACCGCTATGCACATTGCGGCGTATCAAATGACCACGAGGTTGACGCTGCCCGCATTGGGAAGGTTGCAATCGGCCCTCGCCGACAAGTCCGCCCTGTGGATGTCGGTCGTCAAGGTTGGCAGGACCCACCTTCAGGATGCGACACCGCTGACGGTCGGGCAGGAATGGTCGGGATACGCGGCCGCGCTCGCCGATGCGATCGATTTCGTGGAGTACGCGACCCAGGGCTTGTTGCCGCTGGCGATGGGAGGGACCGCGGTCGGAACTGGCCTCAACGCGCCCGCAGGGTTCGACGTTGAGGTCGCGGCCGTGATTACTGAGCTCACGGGAGACCCCTTCGTGAGTGCGCCGAACAAGTTCGCGGCACAGGCGACGCTCGACCGGGTTGTGCGGGCGCATGCTGCTTTGAAGGCGACGGCGGTGACCCTTTTCAAGATTGCAAACGACATGAGGTGGCTAGGTTCAGGTCCGCGCGCCGGGCTCATGGAGATCAATTTTCCGGCCAACGAACCGGGCTCGTCGATCATGCCTGGGAAGGTCAACCCAAGTCAGGCAGAGTCGATGCTGATGATCTGCATCGAGGTCATGGCTTCTGACGTCGCAGTGCAACTCGGTGGCGCCGAAGGCAACTTTGAACTTAACGTGTTCCGGCCGCTACTGATCAACAACTATCTCCACTCGGCGTTGGTGCTAGGAAACGGCAGCGATCGTTTCCGCGAGTTCATGATCGAAGGAGCTGAACTCAACACCGCGCAAATCGCGACCGATCTTGGGCGGTCACTGATGTTGGTGACGGCTCTGGCTCCGATCCTCGGCTACGACAAGGCCACTGCGATCGCCCACCGAGCGACGCGCGACGACCTGCCGCTTCGCGACGCAGCCCTCGCCGAAGGGGTTGATCCAGAACTGTTCGACCGCGTTGTCATCCCGACCGATATGACCCACCCCCACGGCTGACGTCACATCTACTCGAACGGGGACAGGTGGTCGTTGAGCACGATCTTCCAGTCTGTCGGCTCGATGCCCAGCTCGGTCCGCGCAGCGGAGTCGTCGAGGACAAAAGGCGCGTCGAACTGGTAGTACGTCTCCTTGAGCTCGCGCACCATCGGCACGAAGAGTCCAACTCCGGTGATCATGCCGCGCGACATACCCTTCACCGGCACCATGTCGACTCCCGCGATCTGCGCGAGGTCGCCAATGGC
>JAKPAQ010000197.1 GCA_029779385.1 Actinomycetes bacterium
CATCCAGCGATTGAGGAGCCCCCGTGCCCACCTACGAGTACTCGTGCAATGACTGCGGCGAACAATTAGAGGTCGTGCAGTCAATCCACGACGATTCGTTGACTGTGTGCCCCAATTGCGGTGGCCCATTGCGCAAACACTTCGGCAACGTTGGAGTTGTCTTCAAGGGAAGCGGTTTCTACAAGACCGACTCGCGCGATAAGAAGTCAGCGGCGAAGAAGTCAGCGGCCCCGGCGAAGACTCCGACTGACTCGACGTCGAGCAGCAGCGGCGATGGCAGCGCGAGCAGCTCACCATCAACGAGCGGCGGCGAGAGCAAGCCATCAAGCACGGGTTCGAGTTCGACGGCTTCAACGAGTTCAGGCGGCGACTCCAAGAAGTAGGCGGTTGCCTCGGCTGTGGATAGCGCCTGCCGCGGGTCATCAAACGGGCCTACGGTCGGTGCATGCACAGCCAGAGCATCCGCAGGATTGCCCGAAATCATCGGCAGCTCATTGCTGCGCTGCTCGCTGGTCTGGCCGGCCTACTGATCGTGTCAATGCTGCGGCCGGGTCCACTTCCGACGACAACGATCGTGGTCGCTAGTCACCGACTACCCGCAGGCCACGTGCTCACCAATGACGATCTGACGACCCGGGAATGGCCGACTTCGGTCGGGGAACCACCACCTCTTGTCGACGTCGATGCCGCACGAGGCCGCACTATTGCCGGCCCACTTGATGCGGGCGAACTAGTGAGTCCAAGTCGACTGGTTGGCCCAGACTTGCTCGCAATGGGCGACACCACAGCCCCACCAGAAGATCAAGCGACGTTGGTGGCAGCTCCTGTTCGGCTGGCAGATCCCGGCCAAGCAACGCTTCTTCGCGCCGGGGACGTCGTTGACGTGATTGCCGCTCGTGCGAGCGACGGTGGTGGGCAATCAGCGAGTCTGGTGGCAAGAGGCGTTCGCGTCGTCACGATCGCGGCCGAGGCCACAAGCAAGGGCGGGCTGCTGCCAAATTCGGAATCGGCGCTTGGCGAATCAGCCGACTCGAGCAGTTTGATCGTTGTGGCGGTGACCCCGGCAGTTGCGACTGAACTCGCCGCTGCCGCGACCAGATCGAAGATCAGCGTCGTGATCAGGCCACAGCTGCCCGCACGAGGGAGTTAGTCCGACTTACGTGCCGCCAGG
>JAKPAQ010000205.1 GCA_029779385.1 Actinomycetes bacterium
GCGAACCCAATCGTCAGAACATCGGGATCCAATACCGAATTGATCCACGCGAGTTCCACATCCGAGGCACCTCGGTTACGCCATGACTCGCGCAGCCGTCGGCGAACCTCCTGCACTAGGACCTCACGCATCCCACGCTTGACCGACCACAGTTGCTCATCGTCAATTCCAGCCAACTGTGACCAACCCTCCCCGGTCTCAAGCAGGTCTGGCCCAACGGTGGAGCGAACGACCTCGGCCGCCAACGGACTCACCCAGGTCGGCGCGTGGACACCGTTGGTGATGGAGGTAATGGGGACATCGGTCGCATCGAAGTCGGGCCACAGGCCGGAGAACATCTCGCGACTGACCTCACCGTGCAACTTGCTCACGCCATTCGCGCGCTGGGCGAGCCGAAAGCCCATGACCGCCATGTTGAATACGTCGGGATCTCCGCCGGGGTATGTCTCGGCGCCGAGCGCAAGAATCTGGTCGACGGGAACTCCGGGAAGTTGGTGGTCGCCGTAGAACGCTTTGGCAACAAGTTCGCGCGGGAATCGGTCAATACCGGCCGGAACTGGGGTGTGGGTGGTGAAGACGGTGCCGGCTCGGACCGCTTCGAGGGCCTGGTCAAACGTCAGGCCTTCCTGCTCAACCAACTCCCGGATCCGTTCCACGCCGAGGAATCCAGCGTGACCCTCATTGGTGTGAAAGACCTCCGGCTCGGGATGTGCCGTCAAGCGACAGAACGCCCGCACAGCGCGGACTCCTCCAACTCCGAGAAGTAGTTCTTGACGCAGGCGGTGTTCATTCGTGCCGCCGTAAAGCCGGTCAGTAACGTCGCGCATTGCCGGATCGTTCTGTTCCACGTCGGTGTCGAGAAGTAAGAGCGGCACCCGGCCAACCTGCGCCACGCGAACCAGCGCTGTGAGGTCACCGTCGGGAAGTGAAAGGCCGATTCTGACCACGGATCCATCAGCTTCGCGCAGCAAGGTCAGCGGCAAGCCGTCTGGGTCTAGTACCGGATACGTCTCCTGCTGCCAGCCATCTGCCGACAGCGACTGCCGGAAGTAACCCGAGCGGTAGAAGAGGCCGACGCCGATGATTGGCACGCCAAGGTCGGACGAGGCCTTCAGATGGTC
>JAKPAQ010000215.1 GCA_029779385.1 Actinomycetes bacterium
GCGAACATTTTGGCAAGCGTGAGTGCAAGTCCGGGTGCGAAGTGCGCAGGTGCTTGTCCATCGGGTTCGCCGAGCCCCGCCATCACTGGGCCGCCCAACTGGTACATGCTGAGCCAACAGTGGCTTCCCTCAAACTGTCTGGGGCTCAAGGCCGGGTACGACACCACCGAAACCCACCCGCCAGGCTCACAATGTCTGCCGAATACGCCGAATGAGATGACGGTTCACGGGGTTTGGCCGAGCTGGAATTCAGGGGTGTTCGGGGCCTGTTGTCAGACTGGCACGGAGCTGAAGAATGACGAGATTGCCAAGTGGCCGCAGTCGTTGCAGGACAGCATGGCGAAGCTGTGGATCGATCCGATCTACCCGACGGTTTGTGACGGCACCTGCGATACCTACAACCACGAATGGCAGAAGCACGGGACATGCATGTTCGACAACACGGATGCTGGCGCTCGTCAGTACTTCGAGTTGGGTGTCGACAAGGCCACGCAGTTGCAGCGGGCGAGTGCCGAGATAAATGCGCTGGCTGGCCAAACCGTGCCCACTGCGCGAATCCGCGACATCGTCGAAAAGGTGACCGGTAAGCCAATTCAAACGGCGTGTGATGCAAAGGCGGCGACGCGGCTTCTGGAAATTCACAGCTGCTACAACAACGACGGATCGCCGAAGGCATGCCCGACGATCGAGGCATTCGGACCCCTGGTTCCTTGCGGTGACCAAGTCGAACTCCCGATATGGTCGACGACCCCTAAGTCGTCGGAGCCACCCAAGCCAACTGCTTCTGGCTAGGCGCGACGCGAAGCGGCGATCTTGGCGATTGCTGCGAGTTCTTCGGTATGTGTCTTGGTGCGAGCGAGGGTTGCGTAAATCGGTGCTTCGGTCGAAGTCAGCGGAGCGCTGATCCCACCGGCGGTTTCCTCAGTAACCAGTTGCGCGGCGGCAGCATTCGACAGTGCGAATACGGGGTCGAGATACGACAGTGCGGTCGGTTCGTCCAAGACAAAATTGACCGGAATCTTGGAATGAAGAACGCGGTCTGCTGGTACCTCTTCGCCGAACTCGTCGTCAACGCCCATGTTGGCCAAGACCGCATCGCTGCGCATGAGTGCCGGAGCGAATTGTGAGACGGCATGCCGTTTGCCTG
>JAKPAQ010000229.1 GCA_029779385.1 Actinomycetes bacterium
CGGTACAACTGTCTCGACATTGGCCTGCGCCCCAAGACAAGGACAACTTGCACCCATTACAGTAGCGGAGTGCTCATTCTTGGACTGATTCTTTTCGGCATGCTCACCGGTGCGGCCGCTCAACTAATTCTCGGCAAATCGAGCGCTGGCATCGACTGGCTGCTTGCAATGACGGCAGGCCTAGTCGGGTCATTCGTGGGCGGACTAACGGTCAGTTTGCTCTCCGGCGATGGCTTCGACCTTCGCCCAAGCGGAATCAT
Organism: Actinomycetes bacterium; assembly: GCA_029779385.1. The sequence continues at coordinate 261 of JAKPAQ010000229.1, forward strand.
CGGGTCAATCCTCGGCGCGGTAATCGTAACGGCCGGATGGCGTTGGTGGACTTCGCGCAGTTCGAACTGACACTGTTCGATACCGACAACATCAACCAATATCAGTTCAACGACCTCAAGGCCGAAGCACTCGCCTGATCCTCAACCCAAAGAAAGTCGCAAGGCCCTACTGGGGGTCTTGCGACTTTTTTGGGTACCAGCGCTTGATGCTGTAGACCAGCAAGACCAAAGCGATAAGAGACGAGAACCAAAGTCCAGTTGCTCCGGGCCAACCTCCCGCTGGAAGTTTCGGCCCAAAACCGACACCCAGAATTGAAAATTCCGGGATTGTCGGCGAATACCACCAGAGAGCGCCCACCGAGACAACGAAGATGATCCCCAAGACACTGGCTGCGATTCGCCAGATTGAGCCCACACCGAACTTGGCGGCCTCGATGGCTTTTTCTTCCAGCGGCTCAAATATTCGATCGGCCCAGACGTAGTGCCTAGCCAGCAACGCCACACCACCGAGCATGGCCAACAGCCCCGGCCCGGGCATAACCAGCATGAACAGCCCCAAGACGATCAGTGTCCAGCCAAGCGCCTCTGAACCCGTACGGTGAAACCACCCCCGAATTCGCTCACCCCACGTCATGACGCAATCTTGCCAGTCGACTGGTTAGACCGAAACGAAAACGCATGAGCAGACAGGTGAAACGTGGCTACTTCGAAACAAAAATATGCATAGCTGCTTCATCGGAGAGTTCGACAGTTTCCGAACCTCGCGCGACGACAAGTCCCTGATGCCCCCGTGAGACCCGGACATCGTTACCTGGCAGCGCGCCAACGCGGCGCAGCGCAGACATCACCGAAGTGTCCTTCTGGAGTTCCTCAGCGATTCGCCGAACCACCACGCGAGCGGGTTCGTCGCCGCCGCCTACCGCAGTTGCCAACTGCTGAACACCCTCAAGGAATACCGCCGACGAGACGGGCCGGCCCAATTCGTCCAAGCCCGGGATCGGGTTCCCGTAAGGCGATTCGGTTGGGTGTTCGAGCAGTTCAACAAGTCGACGTTCGACTTGTTCGGACATGACGTGTTCCCACCGGCAGGCCTCTTCGTGGACGTACTCAATTTCAAGTCCGATGATGTCGGTCAATAACCGTTCGGCAAGACGATGCTTGCGCATCACTCGGGTCGCCAAGGACCGACCGAGTTCGGAAAGCTCTAGGTGGCGGTCACCTTCAACGGTCAACAGGCCGTCACGCTCCATCCGCGCGACGGTTTGACTAACCGTTGGTCCACTTTGATGTAGGCGCTCGGCAATGCGGGCACGAAGCGGAATGATCCCCTCTTCCTCAAGTTCGAAGATCGTTCGCAGGTACATCTCGGTGGTGTCGATAAGCTCGCTCACCCCGACATTGTTCCATGTCACACCTACCGGCCCTGCCAGGTCCCTAAGTCGACACCCGATAACGTGACTGTATGACTGCAACAGTGAAGCCAACCGCCCAAGTCGACGACCGTGCTGTCCTCGGCGACGGCACGACCGTTTGGGAGCTCGCCCAGGTCAGAGAGAATGCGACGCTTGGCGTGCAGTGCATTGTTGGCCGGGGTGCCTATATCGGCACGGGGGTTCAAATCGGCGACCGGGTCAAGATCCAAAATCATGCGCTCGTCTACGAGCCAGCAAAAATCGCCGACGGAGTTTTCATCGGGCCAGCCGTGGTGCTGACTAATGACGAATTCCCCCGTGCAGTCGCACCCGATGGATCGCTGAAGTCCGGTGCCGACTGGACTCCGGTGGGCGTAACTATTGACGAGGGCGCCTCGATTGGGGCTCGCTCAGTTTGCATCGCACCGGTTCGCATCGGCGCTTGGGCGCTGGTTGCCGCCGGCGCAGTAGTCACCAAGGACGTACCAGCGCATGCCCTCGTCGCTGGTGTGCCCGCTCGCCGAATCGCTTGGGTTGGCCGCGCCGGTAAGCCGCTAGTAGACCGCGGCAACGGGACGTTCGAATGCCCAGAAACCGCAGAAACCTACCGCGAAGTCGACGGCCGACTAGAAGCGATCTGAGCGGAAAAAGTCAGCGCGAGAGCGCCGCGACGACCCGAGCGGCCGCCTGCCCGTCGCCATAGGGCGTGGCTTCGGTCGGTTCCGGGGACAGGGCGGCAACAGCGGTAGCGATCGTGCTCGGATCCGAAGCGAGGACGTTCCAACCCAAGTCAACCGTCTCGACCCATTCGGTTTCAGTTCGAACGGTTACGCAAGGAACCCGAAGCAAGAACGCTTCCTTCTGCAGTCCGCCCGAGTCGGTTATCACCGAGCCAGCGGCGGCGGCCGCGGCGATGAGCTGTCCATATGGCAGTGGCTCGCGGACGCTAATCGCGCCTTTTTCGAGTTCGATGCCGAAGTCAGCGCAACGCTGAACCAGTCGCGGGTGGGCCAACAGCACGACTGGCCGCGTCAAGGACTGCAGCGACTCGACGATGGCGCGCAAGCGCTCGGGATCATCGGTGTTCTCGGCGCGATGAATCGTCGACAGGTGATATTCGCCGGCATCGAACCCGAGCGCTGGCACCGCCAAGGTGCCTTCGTCGAGTCGCTTCCTGACGTCGGTTAGGACGTCGGTCATCACGTCGCCGACCAGAACCGAGCGGTCGGCTAGACCTTCGGTCGAAAGGTGCTCCATCGCCTGTTCGGTCGGGGCGAGCAGCAGATCTGCGGCATGATCGGTGAGTACTCGATTGTGCTCTTCGGGCATCGCTCGGTTGAAGGAACGCAGTCCGGCCTCGAGGTGCGCTAGTGGCACTTGCAGTTTCACCGCACTGATCGCGCCAGCTAGCGTCGAGTTGGTGTCGCCGTATACCAAAACCCAATCGGGGTTGTTCGCCAAAATGACTTCATCCATTTTGGCGAGCATTGCGCCGGTCTGCGGGCCGTGGCCACCCGAACCGATTTCAAGATTGACGTCTGGGACCGAAATGTCTAGCTCGCGGAAGAACTCCCCAGACATTCGCTCGTCATAGTGCTGTCCGGTGTGGACGATCACATGCTCGACTCCCGCAGCCCGAAAAGCATGGTCGATGGGAGCCAATTTGACGAACTGGGGGCGCGCCCCGACAATGCTCATGACCTTCATTTCAGCCACCGATTACGACTCGTCGGACTCCTGCCCAGCGGCTGGGATCGGTAACCCGGCGGCCATCGACGAGAACTTCCACACCGGCAAAGTCAGCAGCTGAAAGTTCGGCGTATTCTGCGTGATCGGCCTGAACAACGATCGCCTCGACGGCTTCGCTGTTGTGCGCAGGAAGCGAAAGCGCACCAAGTTCCTCGGCCGTGTACATCGGGTCACTGACGAAGACCTGAGCGCCTCTGGCCTGCAGTTGATTGACGGTTTCGAAGACGCCAGAGAACGCAGTCTCTTTCACTCCGCCTCGGTAGGAAGCACCGAGCACAAGCACCGAGCGGCCGGTCAGGTCGCCCATGGCGGCGGCCAATAGATCGACTGCGTAGGCGGGCATCGCCGCGTTTGCTTCACGGGCGGAGCGAACCACGGTCGCGTCTGGGTCGTTCCACAGGTACAACCGCGGGTAAACCGGGATGCAGTGCCCGCCGACGGCGATGCCTGGCAGGTGAATGTGGCTGTACGGCTGACTGTTGCAGGCCTCGATGACCTTCAACACGTCGATCCCGTGTTGGTCACTGAAGCGAGCGAACTGATTTGCCAAGCCAATGTTGACGTCCCGATAAGTGGTTTCAGCGAGTTTGGCCAACTCGGCGGCCTCAGCCGAGCCCATGTCCCAGACTCCGTTGGCCCGCGCCAAGTCGGTGCGCTCATCAAAGTCGAGCACCGTTTCGTAGAACTCGGTCGCGGCTGCTGTCGCGGCCGCGTCAAGTCCGCCGACGAGTTTGGGGTACTTACGAAGGTCCTCAAAAACCCGTCCCGTGAGCACTCGCTCTGGGCTGAATACGAGGTGGAAATCCTCGCCGGCAGTCAAGCCCGAACCTTCGTTCAACAACGGCGCCCAGCGCGTACGGGTCGTCCCAACCGGCAGGGTCGTTTCATAAATGACCGTGGTTCCAGGCTTGAGGCCAGCGGCGATGTCGCGAGTTGCCGAATCCATCCAGCCGAAGTCTGGCGTGCCGTCTGCGCCAACGAACAGCGGCACAACGACGACCACAAACTCGGACTGGGCAACCGCTGCTGCCGTATCGGTGGTCGCAGTCAACTGCCCTGCACCGACCACCTCGGCCAACTTCTCGGCCAAGTGGGCCTCGCCGGGGAACGGTTCGGTACCGGCGTTGACCAGTTCGACAACTTTTGGCGAAACGTCCGCGCCAAAAACGCGCTGACCCTTTGAAGCGAACTGGACAGCCAGCGGCAAGCCGATTTTGCCGAGACCAACAACGGTGATGTTCATGATTTTCCTTCAGTTTTAGGCTGCACGCCGCCCTCATCACGCGCTGGGGCAACACGATTCTGCGCTCGGAAGCGCAGCGTTCAAGCCAGATCTACTCGTTGACCGCCAGCAACCGCCGAGTCGATCATTGCCTGGGCAACTTCTACGGTCCGACGACCTTGGGAAAGGGTGACGATGTCGCTTTCCTTCCCAAGAACTGCATCGCGGAAGTTTTCGTGCTCAACCAGCAGCGGCTCGCGCTTGGGGATCGCGAAACGAGTCACGTCGCCTTCGGCCACTCCCCGGAATGCAGTAAGGGCATCCCAATCCAAGGCCACGTCGCCATTGCGATGGAAAGTCAGATCAGCGGTCAAGGTGTCGGCAGTGAAGGCGCCACGTTCACCGGTGATAACCGTGCAACGCTCCTTCATTGGGCTCAACCAGTTGACGAGATGATTGACAATGATGTCGCCACTCAAGGTGCCGACGGCCGCAACCATGTCCTCGTGCGGGCGACCGCTCTTCGTGACGGTGCGGGCGCTGATGTCCAAGTAGGACTCGCCGGTTACCCAAGAGGTCAGATCGATGTCGTGGGTCGCCAAGTCCTTGACGACACCAACGTCGGCGATACGGTGCGGGAACGGACCCTGTCGCCGGGTGATTACCTGATACGTCTGGCCCAACTCGCCGGCTTCAAGTCGACTGCGGAGTGCCTGCAGGGCGGGGTTGTATCGCTCAATGTGGCCAACGCCGCCAACTAGCCCGGCCTGGTCAAAGGCGGCCGCCAAGGCAGCGGCACCTTCGACAGTCTCAGCCAACGGCTTCTCAATTAGCGCGTGGACGCCTGCGCCGGCAAGAGCCAAGCCGACTTCTTCGTGAAGGCTAGTTGGGCAAGCGACGACGGCGTAGTCGATGCCAAGGGCAATCAACGATTCAACGTCGGGTACTACTTCGGCGCCGAACAGTCCGGCCTCTAGGGCAGGATCGCTGATTCCGACGAAGTCGACACCCTCGAGGAGACCAAGAATCCGGGCGTGGTTGCGACCCATCGCACCCGCGCCGACCAAGCCGGCGCGCAACGGCGCGCTCATGCCTGAGTCCCGGCAGCGTTAACCGCAGCAATGATGCGGTCAACTTCGGCATCGGTCAGGCTCGGGTGAACCGGGATCGAGACCACTTCAGCGGCGGCCTTCTC
>JAKPAQ010000265.1 GCA_029779385.1 Actinomycetes bacterium
AGTCATTTTTCTGTCCTTCTACAAATGGGTGAGGGTTGAAGATTTTAGGTTTTGCGGCAGCTCAGAACCCGAGGTCGCGGCCGATGAGTTCCTTCATGATTTCGTTGGAGCCTGCCCAAATCTTGGTGACGCGGGCGTCGCGCCAGGCGCGAGCAACGCGGTACTCGTTCATGAAACCGTAGCCGCCGTGCAGTTGCACACAGTGGTCGAGGACTTCGTTTTGAACCTCAGCCGACCACCATTTGGCCTTGGCCGCATCGATGGGCGTCAGTTTCTTTTGCGAGTGCGCCTCGACCGCGGCATCTACGTACGCTTCGGCAACTTCGATCTTGGTGACCAGTTCGGCCAGCAGGAACTTGTTGTGTTGCAGCGAACCGATTGACTGGCCGAACGCCTTGCGGTCGTGGCAGTACTGGATCGTTTCGGCGAGGATCTGCTTGGCGTGGGCGATGTTGCTGACCGCCGCGCCGAGGCGTTCTTGCGGGAGCTTTTGCATCATCGCGATGAAGCCGCCGCCGAGTTGACCGATCACCCGGTCGTCGCCGAGGCGAACGTTCTCAAAGAAAAGCTCGGCCGTGTCGGACTCTTCCTGGCCGACCTTGTCGAGTTTGCGGCCGCGGCTGAAGCCCTCATCGGTCGCTTCGATGCCGAACAAGGTGATGCCGCGGGCGCCCTTTTCGGGGTCGGTGCGAACCGCAGTGACGATCAGGTCGGCGGAGTAGCCGTTGGTGATGAACGTTTTGGAACCGTTGATGACCCAGTGGTCGCCGTCGCGAACTGCGGTGGTTTTGAGTGCGGCCAGGTCAGAACCGCCCGAAGGTTCGGTCATGCCGATTGCGGTGACGATGTCACCGGAGGCGCATCCTGGCAGCCAGCGCTGCTTCTGCTCTTCGGTGCCTAGGTCGACGATGTAAGGCACGGTGATGTCTGCGTGGATGCCGACGCAGGAGGCGACCGAAGCGTTTACCTTGCTGAGTTCTTCGGCCCAGATCGCGTTGAACCGGTAGTCGCCGGCGTCGGTCCCGCCGAACTCTTCGGGGATCTCCAGGCCGA
>JAKPAQ010000609.1 GCA_029779385.1 Actinomycetes bacterium
AGGACGGTCGCGCATCGAGAGTGGCGTCTTCAAACGGGAGTTCACCGGTCTCGGTGTCGAGGTTGTCGGCTCGGCGCCGCGGGCTGGTTTTCGCTTCGATCGCAGAGCGGAGCATGTCGGCAGTAAGCGCGTCGACCACGAATCCGCCTTTGACCATGCCTTGTTCGTCGGCAGCGGTCATCCAAAACTCTGTCTTAGCCACCGCAGCTTCTTCAAGCCGAGTCAGTTCGCGGTTCTGGATCCGGTCGGCGCGTTCGCGATCAACCACTTCAACGGCCCGCTTAGCCTTGCGTTGAAGTTGTTCAAGCAGCATGCCGGGCGCGGCCTCGGACAAGTCAGTTTCCACGGCGGCCCGCTCGGCTGACGAAAGATCTGGCGGCAAGTCATCGAGTGCTTTGGCAACCACGTGGGCCTTCGCCGGGCTCATCCCAGGCTTCGACAACTGCGACTCCAAAACCGGCGCAGTTTCCAGCTGGTTCGCCAACTTCAAATGTTTGGCCGCATCGCGGCGAGACAAGCCAGAATCGGCCGCAACCAGCGACTCCATCGACCCCAGTCCGGCCGACTTGTGTGCGTCTTTGCGAGCCCCAGCCGAAGTGAGCGCCAAATGCAGTCGTTGCGCCCGACTAATGATCGACTGCACGGTCGAGGCCGCCGAAACCAACTCAGCCGCAGACAGCGAAGAAAGATCCTCAGCAAGCGCTGCGTCAAAAGCAGCGATTCCGCCGCTTAGATTTCCAATCGCGCTCGCCATAATTTGAACATACTCGAACACCAGTTCGCATGCAAGAGGTTCTTCGCTCCGTCTCAAATGGTGGTTCGGGGTTTCGGCTTCGTGAAGCTGCCGCCCTCAAGCCAAGACCAAAATGCTTGAGGCGATTTCTGCGGGAGGTGCTGTTTTGAGGTGAACTAAGTGACCACGTAGGGTCACGTTTGTGTCGAACGCAAAACGTCTCGCCCCGATTGTCCTGTTGGCCTCCTTTGCACTACTGGTCGCCGGGTTAATCACGCCAGCGCAGGCCGCCACCAAGACCGGAAAACTGCAGATAACAGTGGTCGCGCCTAAGGGGGTTGCGGCCAAGGTGACTTTCAAGCAGGTCGACACTACGGCCAAAGTCAAGGCCGGTAAGCCCAAGAAGTGCACCTCGAAGAAAACCACCCGCATCGTCGTGGTCGGCTCCTGGAAGCCGGTGGTCAAGCCGGTGCGG
>JAKPAQ010000611.1 GCA_029779385.1 Actinomycetes bacterium
CTCTACCAACTGAGCTAATGCCCCTGAATCGCGCGCCTATCGTACTCGCGTCGGGCCTGAAGAGCCAATGCGGTTCCCGAGCGCGACAGACCCCGGAATTGCCGCAGCCGCCTAGTCTTGACGCATGGTTTCCAAGCTCTACCGCACGCAACGCGAGTGGATGAGCCATGCCCTGCAACGCCGCGCCGCACTTGAGGCGATGAGACGGCCCCAGTCCTTGTTGCTCGGTCACGACCCCTGTGATGCTGATCCGTTGCTGATCCGGTCGGCATTGCACCACGGTACGTTGACCGGACGCGACTGCCCGGTCTGCACCTCTGACCGGTTGGCCGTTCTCAATTACGTTTTCGGTGACCAGCTGGGACAGTTCTCGGGACGCATCAAGTCTGCTTTGGATCTGGTCGAGATGGAGCAGCAGTTCGGCGAATTCAAGGTGCGTGTCGTCGAGGTCTGCCCCGACTGCGGTTGGAACCATCTGATCGAGACGTTCATACTAGGGGATGGCCAGCGGCGACGACCACCTCGCCGGCAGCAGACAGTTGAGGACATTTATGGCTGAATCGCAGTCAAACCGGCCCAAGCGTGGGGCCGAGCCGTCGAGCAAGAAGGGGCGCGGCAAGACCACCACCTTGGGCAAAGTCGTGCGCTGGCTGCTGATCGTGATCCTCGCCGGTGCGCTGGCGGTCACGGTTGCGGGCTTCATCTTCTACGAACGCGCCGAACTCCCGGACGTGAACGCCGAGTTCGACACCCAGACCACCCGGCTCTACTTCCGGGACGGCCAGACCGAGCTCGGTCAGCTGGCGGTGCAGAACCGCACGGTCGTCGGCTTCGAGCAGATGCCGCAGTCCATCAAGGACGCCGTCGTCGCTGCCGAGGACCGTACATTCTGGACGAACCAGGGCGTCGACCTCAAGGGCCTGACCAGGGCGGCGTGGGGCATCGTCCGCAACCAGGAAATCGTCGGTGGCGGCTCCACCATCACCCAGCAGTACATCAAGATCCGCTACCTGACCAGTGAACAGACCCTGACTCGCAAGCTGAACGAACTGGCTCTGGCCGTCAAGATGAACAAGGCGGAAACCAAGGAGGACGTGCTCAGCGGCTACCTCAACACGATCTACTTCGGACGCGGCGCCTACGGTATCCAGGCGGCGGCCGACTCGTTCTTCGGCGTCGACGCCGCGGACTTGACGCTGCCGCAGTCGGTGGCGTTGGCGGCCGTCATCAACCAGCCGTCCGCACTCGATCCGGCCAATGGTGAGCAGGCGCGGCAGGCATTGCTGGAGCGCTACAACTACGTCCTGGACGGCATGGTCGAACTGGGCACGATCACCCAGGCAGATCACGACGAGTACTACAACCAGTTGCCCGAATTCCCTGACATCTCGTCCGACAACGTCTACGGCGGCCCGAACGGCTTCCTGATCAAGATGGCCACCGACGAGTTGGAGGCGAACGGGTTCACCCCTGAGC
>JAKPAQ010000325.1 GCA_029779385.1 Actinomycetes bacterium
TTCGAGAGGTAGACGTCCGGGGTGCCGCCTGCAAACACGCCTGCGCCAACGCGGACGACAAGGCGATCGGTTGCTTCCCAGTTTGCGGCAAAGCGCGGCTGGAAGGCACCACGGCCCTTGAACGTGGAGCGGTTGGAATAGCCATAGCGCGCCAGGAAGTTCGCATTGAGCGGGGGCAACACATTGTTGTCGAACAGGTCGTAACGCGCGCCCAGCGTCAGGTCGAGCGTTGGCGTGACCTGCCAGTCGACCTGGGTGCCGAAGGTCCAGTTCGTGGTGTTGAACCGGGCTGCGGCATCGTTGGGATCATTCGACGGCACGGCATTGCCATACCGCAGGCGTGCCGCGTTGCCGGCGGTGAAGTCTGCCAGCGAGTCGAAGTAGAAGTCGCCCAGCGAACGCTGGAGGAACAGGTTGTAGACGTTGACGCGGGTGTAACCGGCGTTCAGACGCAGCGTGAAATCGCCGGTGTCATAACGACCGCTCACGTCGAACGAGAGGTTTTCGGTGTTGAGCGCGTTCGAATGGCGCGAAATGTCCGGGCCAAAGAACAGGCGCGTGCCGGTGCAACTGGTGGCCGAACCGTTTGCCGTGGCATCGGTGCAGACTTCCATCTGCGGGAAGGCATTGCCGCCGAACGGAGTCTGCGCGCGGTTATAATCGCGATACGATCCGCGCACCGTGGTGGAGAAGCTGTCCGACCAGGTGGAGTTGATTTCGAGCGTGCCCGAATTCACTTCTTCGCGCAGTTCATAACCGTTCGACAGGTAGCCGAGCGCATAAGGCGTGGTCAGGAAAGTGTTCTGCTGGAACTGGTTGGTGCCCACGTTGCGGATGTAGGTCAGCGATGCGCGGTGATCGTCGCTGATGTTCCAGTCCAGCTTGCCGACGATCTTCTCGTCTTCTTCCTGCGTGGTCGAAATCAGGCCCTGCGTATCGTAGCCGAAGCGGCTCTTCGCGGTCGCCGTCACCTGATCGATAACCGTCTGGGTAAGGCCCGGAATCTGGTTGGCGAAGCCATCACCGAAACCGGCTTCGAGCGGGCGGCCTTCCTTGGTCCGTTCATAGGCAAGCATGAAGAAGAGCTTGTCCTTGACGATCGGGCCAGACAGCCAGCCGCCGAACTGCTTCGAATCGAAATCGAGGTTGACCGTGCGATCCTTGGTCTTGCTGCCGGTCAGGCCATCATCAGTGTAGGAATAGAAGCCGCCACCGTGGAACTTGTTGCCACCCGATTTGAGCACGACGTTGATCGCGCCGCCCTGCATGTCGCCTTCCGCGATGTCATAGGGCGCAACCTTGACGGTGAACTGTTCGATTGCATCGAACGGCACCGGGCCGCGATTGGTCGGCAGACCGCCGTTGTTCAGGCCGAAGTCGTCCGACATCTGCATACCGTCAACCGAGAAGCGGTTGAAGCGGCCGTTGT
>JAKPAQ010000329.1 GCA_029779385.1 Actinomycetes bacterium
CGCCGGCTATCTCAGCGCAACCGCGCGCGACACCACCGATGCTTCGTCGGTGATCGCTCCGGGTTCGCTCAAGACCACGCTCGAAGTTCCGTTCGTCGGCATGTATGCGGCGGCCACCTATGGCGGCTTCTTCATCGACGGTCAGCTGCGCTGGGACTTCTACCAGATGCGCCTGAACGATCCGACCGTGAACAATCTGAACAATCAGGGTCTCGATGCACGCGGCGTCGCGTTCTCGGGTAACATTGGTTACAATGCGCAGCTTGGTAACGGCTGGTTCATCGAGCCGTCCGCCGGACTCATCGTTTCCAAGGTGACGGTCGACTCGCTACAGGCCACGGGCGTTGCTCAGGCCACCGGCAATCTCGCCAACTCTTATCCGAACGTCACGAACTTCGCTGACATCTACAGCACGATCGGCCGCCTGAGCGTTCGCGCCGGCACCACGATCGTCGGCGACAAGATGATCTGGCAGCCGTTCGGCACCTTGAGCGTCTATCATGACTTCGCCAAGAACCCGACCGCGACCTACAACGAAGTGAACGTTGGCTGTGCTTTCCCGGGCAATCTGGTGTCCGCCAATCAGACGGCTCAGAACGTCGGCACCTACGGACAGGTGGCTCTGGGTATCGCCGGTCAGGTCGTTAACACCGGCTGGCTCGGCTACCTCCGTGGCGACTACCGCTTCGGCGACCGCATCAACGGCTACAGCCTGAATGCCGGCGTGCGTTATCAGTTCACCCCGGATGCCGCTCCGATGGCTCCGAAGGGGCTGATCACCAAGGCTCCGGCCATGATGGCAACCGCCTACAACTGGACCGGCATGTATATCGGCGCGAACTTCGGCGCTAACTACGGCTGGTCGGATTGGGGCATCGTCACCACCGGCGCCGTCGCCAAGTACAAGTTCGCTGGCCCGATGGCTGGCGGTCAGATCGGCTACGACTGGCAGAGCGGCAAGTGGGTGTTCGGTGTCGAAGGTATGGTTGACTGGACCAACGCTCGCGGTTCGGCTGGCTGTCCGTTCCCCG